>CAJMOM010000042.1:0-12076 GCA_905215005.1 uncultured bacterium
CCGAGGAAACCAACGACCGCATCGATTTGCGCTCGAGCGAGGTCATCGTGCTGTGGGGTTCCAATCCTGCCTGGAGCCGCGCGGGCCTTCCCACCTATGATTACCTTCAATGCAAAGAGGCGGGCGTGAAGTTCGTCTGCGTCGACCCGTTCTATACGCCCACGGCCAAAGTGCTCACCGACGACTACATCCCCATTCGCCCCGGTACCGACAGCGCCGCCTTCCTCGCTATGGCCTACGTGCTGCTCACTCAGGACGATCCGGAGAACAATCCGCTCATCGATTGGGATTTCCTCGACCGCTGCACCATCGGCTTCGACCACCTGCCTGAGGGGGCCGATCCGAAGAAGAACTACCGTGATTACGTGCTTGGCACCTACGATGGCGTGCCGAAGACGCCCGAGTGGGCTTCGGAGATCTGCGGGCCGCCCGCCGAAGACCTGGAGCGTCTGGCTCTGATGCTGGGCGGCGCCGAGCGTGCTGCGGTCATTACGGCGCCGGCTTTGGCCCGTACCGGATCCGGCGCGCAGCTCTGCCAGAACCTCATGGCTTTCGGCGCCATGGCCGGACTCATCGGTAAGCCCGGCTGCTGCTGCGCTTCCGACTGCGGCCATTCCTGGATGCAGGGTGGTTTCGAGACGCTGCTCAAGGGTGGCATGAACCACGCCAATCCGCGCAACGCTACGCTCGGCAATATGGAGCGCATCCCCAATCCGCTCGAGTACCGCAAGGTGAACGTGAACCAGATGTGGACCTCCATTGTCGATGAGCGCAAGTACATCGGTCTGGACGGCAAGACCTACGACAACAACGTGCACATGATCTACGACCGCCAGGAAAACTTCCTCAATCAGGGGCCGGCCACCATGAAGGGCATCGAGGCCTATCGCATGATGGATACGGTGGTGGCCCAGAACCTGGTCATGACCACCAATTGCAAGTATGCGGATATCGTGCTCCCGGTTGCGAGCCCCTGGGAGCGCTACGGCGATCTCAGCCCCGCCTATCGCGAGACCATCGTGTGGTTCAGCCAGGTAGTGGAGCCTCTGTTCGAATGCAAGAGCGATGCCGAGATCGCCCTTGAGCTGGCCGACCGCATCGGCGTGGATCGCAATGTGCTGCGACCGGTGAGCGAGAAGCAGCTGATCATAAATATGGTTGCCGCTTCTCAGATCCTCTCGGAGGACGGCGAGAACTTCGAGAATCTCGTGAGCATCACCGAAGAGGACTTGGCCGAACTGGGCGTTGAGGGCCAGCCCCAGGAAGGTCGCGTGCCGATTCTCGATTTCAAGCGCGATGGCATCTTCACTATCGAGCGCTCCGTTGGCGACGGCCTCGATTTCATTGCCCTGAAGCCTTTCCGAGACGATCCCGAGGCGAACCCGCGGCCCACGGCTTCGGGCAAGCTGGAGATCTACTGCCAGGCCGCCGTGGACAAGGTGAAAGAATTCGGCTTCAAGGAGATATCCCCTATTCCCGAGTACGTGCCGCCGGTGGAGGGCTACGAGCAGACTTTCTCCGATTGGGAAGCAAAGGAAAAGGGCGAGTTCCCGTTCCAGATCTACAGTCTGCATATCCTGCGCCACTCCCATTCCTCGTTTGCCAACGTGCCGAACCTGCGCGAGGCCTTTGACCATCCCCTGTACATGAACAGCCTGGATGCCGAGCGTTTGGGCATGGAGACCGGCGAGACGGTGCTCATCACCTCCAACTGGGGCCGTTGCCTGCGCCCCGTGCAAGTAACTGAGATGATGATGCCGGGCGTTCTGGCTATGGGCCAGGGCGCGTGGGTCGAGATCGACGAGGAGACTGGCATCGACAAGGCCGGCTGCATGAATGTGCTCTGCGGACCGAACGTGACTTACCAGGCCTGGAACACCTGCATCTGCAACGTCGAGAAGTGGGATGGCGAGCCGCTGGTACCCGACTATCTATGGGATTCGCGCGAAGTGCTCAAGGAAGGAGAGTAAATCATGGCCCAGATGGGATTTCTGATCAAAAGCGCCCAATGCAGCGGCTGCAAGGCTTGCGAGTTGGCGTGCAAGGATATCCATAACTTCGAGATCGGCCCCCGGGCACGTCGGGTGCGCGAGGTATGCGGTGGCGGCTGGTCTGTGGACGAGAAGACCGGCGTCTGCCATCCGAGCGGGGTGTTCACCTATTCGGTGAGCTATTCTTGCGGCCACTGCGATAATCCTGCCTGTGTGGCGGTGTGCCCGACCGGCGCCCATGCCAAAGACGAGGAGACGGGGCTCGTGACCATCGATCAGGAGCAATGCATCGGCTGCAAGTCCTGCATTCAGGCCTGCCCCTATGGCGCCCCGCAGTTCGTCGAGGCCAAGGGCGTGACCGAGAAGTGCGATATGTGCGCAGAATTGCGCTCTTACGGGGAGGAACCGGCTTGTGTGGCCATCTGCCCCCAGCGCGCGCTCAAGGGGGGCGATATCGACGAGCTTCGAGCCGAGTTCGGCGACTGTGCCGATGTGGCCCCTCTGCCCTCCTCGGCCGACACGGCGCCCAATGTGGTCATCGTGGCTCACCGCAATGCCAAAACGAACCTGGCTGACGTGCGTATCCTGTCGCTGGAGCAGTAGGGAGCACGCTATGGATGAGAGGATCGAGGACGAGCGGCTCTCTGCCGAATACCTGGAAGAAGGCGCGGCACTGTTTCTGCTGCTGGGACGGCTCTTCCATGGAGTACCGGATCCGGTGCTGTTCGCTGAGGCGGCCAATGACCGTATCTTCGACGAGATGCCTTTCGTGCGCGGAGAGGAGGCGCTGCGCGCTGGCGCTTGCTTGCGCGCATGGGCGGATCGGTGTTCCTCGCCCTTCTCCGACGATGACTTCCACGAGGTGTCCGCCGAGTACGCGCGATTGTTCGTTGGGGGCCTGACGGTGCCGGCGCCGATGTGGCAGTTCTTGCCCACGGTGGCGCGACCGCCCAGCACGGCGCCCATATCGATCATGGAGCCTTCGCCAATGACGGAGCCGATGTTGATGATGGCACCCATCATGATGACGGCGCGATCGCCGATCTCGACGCGGTCACGGATGATCGCGCCCGGCTCGATGCGGGCGTTGATGCCCTTAAGGTCGAGCATGGGCACGGCGGAGTTGCGACAGTCATTCTCGACGTCGTAGTAGTCGATGGAGTCGGCATTGGCATCGAGGATGGCCTTGAGCTCATCCCAGTCGCCAAAGACGGTCTTGCCGCGACGACCGCCGTAGACGTGTGCATTGCCCCACTGGACCTTCATGCCCGGCTTCTCGCGCACGTACAGCTTGACGGGCGTCTTTTTGGGCGCGGTGGCGATGTAGTTGATAATCTCCTGTGCATCCATCTCGGCTGCGTTGCTCATTTGCTATCTCTCCTTTGGGTGGATTCGGTTGATACCTGGTTAGGCAAACATGACCTGGTCAAACGTATAGAAGCCGGGTTCGCGGGTGACGAGCTTTTGCGCGGCTGCCAAGGCGCCGTTGACAAAGATCTGACGGCTCGTGGCGCGGTGGGTGAGCGTGACCTCCTCGTCCTGGCCAAAGAAACTCACTTCGTGCACGCCGGCAACAGTGCCACCGCGCAGCGAGTGCATGCCGATTTCCTTGGGATCGCGAGCGCCGCACATGCCCTCGCGGCCATAGACGGGGTGGTAGCCTGCCTCGGGCTCGGCTTCGACGACGGCGTCGAGTAGCAGCTTGGCAGTGCCACTCGGGGAGTCGACCTTTTGGTTGTGGTGCGTCTCGACAATCTCGCAGTCAAAGCCGGGCAGTTCTCGCGTGGCCTGTGCTACCAGATGATGCAGGGCTGCGATACCGATGGAGTAATTGCCGGAGTGCATGACGCGGGCGTTCTGACCCAGCTCGCGCAGGCGGTCCATCTGCTCGGGTGTGTAACCCGTGGTGCCCGAGGCTAACGCCGCCCCCGTGCGCTCGACATAGGCGACGACAGCATCGAAGGTCGCAACGTTCGAGAAGTCGATGATGACGTCGGCTGCCGGTGCGCTCTCGAGCTCGGACAGGTCAAAACCGACCTGCGCGACGATATCAAAAACGGGCTGACCGGCGGCGTCGACAACGCCCTCGGCGGTGGTGCGGATGAGCGAGCCCATGCGGCCCGTTCCCATAATGACGGTCTTAATCAAGCAGACCAGCTCCCTTCAGAGCATCGGTAAGTGCAGCGCGCGTGTCGTCTGCCATGGGGCACAGCGGCATGCGGTAGTTTGCCTCGATCATACCCATTTGAGCGAGCGCCTCTTTGACGGGGATGGGGTTGACCTCACTAAAGAGGGCATTGATGAGCGGCTGGCCGGCAATTTGGATATCGCGGGCACGCGCCACGTCACCGTCCAGATAGGCGCGGCACATGTCATGCACGAGCTGCGGCTGAACGTCGGCCCACACGCTGATGGTGCCCGAGGCACCCAGGCTCATGAGCGGCACGGTGAGCGCATCCTCGCCCGAGTACATACGGAAGTCGTCGGACAGCAGGTGGGCAATCTTGGCCGCGTAGGCGACGTTGCCCGAGGCTTCCTTAATACCCATGATGTTGGGGTGCGCGGCCAAGCGCTCTACGTTACGCTCGCTGATGCCGCAGCCGCAGCGGCCGGGGATGTTGTACAGGATGCAAGGGATGTCCACGGCGTCGGCGACGGTCTTAAGGTGCTGGTAGATACCCTCTTCGTTAGACTTGTTGTAGTAGGGGGTAATGAGCAGCAGGCCGTCGGCTCCCAGGCCCTGGTAAGTGAGTGACTTGGTGAGCATGGTTTGCGTGGAGTTGGAGCCCGAGCCGGCGATGACGGGGACACGTCCTGCAACATGCTTGACCACGGCGGCGACAACGGAGTTGTCCTCGTCATCGGTCATCGTGGCGCTCTCGCCGGTGGTGCCCAGGGTGAGGATGGCGTCGGTGCCATTTTGCAGGTGGAAATCGATAAGGCGCTCGAGCGCGTCGAAGTCGACGCTGCCGTCCTTTTTAAACGGCGTGACGAGGGCGACGATTGAGCCCTCGAGATTGCGGATGTCCATGTTCTTCTCCTTCGCTTCCGCGATCTGGATGCGTCTGTTCCATTGGGCGGCGACGGCCAGGCGCTCGTCTTGGGCGCGACGACGAGCACTTTCGGCGCGCGACTTTGCCAGCAGCTCGCGGCCGCACGGCAGCACGTCGAGCGTGGCAAAGTAATCGCCCGGGCGCTCGGCGCGACGAATGAGATCTGCCGAGCCGTCGGGGCGCAGCAATACCTCGGCGGAGCGCAGACGGCCGTTGTAGTTGTAGCCCATGGAGTAGCCATGCGCGCCGGTATCGTGGATCACGAGCAGGTCGCCCATGTCGATATGCGGAAGCTCGCGGTCGATGGCGAACTTGTCGTTGTTCTCGCACAGATTGCCTGTGATGTCGTAGGTGCCCGTGACGGGCGCTGTGGTCTTGTCATCGCCACCCGGCTGACCCATCACCGTAATGTGGTGGTAGGCACCATACATAGCGGGACGAATGAGGTCGACGGCGCTTGCGTCCACGCCGATATAGTCCTTGTAAATCTGCTTCTCGTGGATGGCCTTGGTGACCAGGCATCCGTAGGGACCCATCATAAAGCGACCCATCTCGGTGCAGATTGCCACATCGCCCATGCCGGCGGGGACCAGAATCTCGTCGTAGGCTGCGTGTACGCCCTCGCCGATGGCGTGGATGTCGTTAGCCTGCTGCTCGGGCAGGTAGGGGATACCCACACCGCCGGACAGATTGATAAAGGCGACATGTGCGCCGGTCTCGCGCTCCAGGCGCACGGCAAGTTCAAAGAGGATACGTGCGAGCTTGGGGTAGTAGTCGTTGGTGACGGTGTTACTGGCAAGGAAGGCATGGATGCCAAAATTCTCGGCGCCTTTGGCCTTGAGCATACGGAAGGCCTCAAAGAGCTGCTCGGTGGTCATGCCGTACTTGGAGTCGCCGGGGTTATCCATGATGCCGTTAGAGAGCTGGAACAGGCCGCCCGGATTAAAGCGGCAGCTGACCGTCTTGGGGATGGGGCCCGCGACGCGCTCAAAGAACTCGATGTGGCTGATGTCGTCAAAGTTGACGATGGCACCCAGTTTGTCGGCGAGCTCAAAGTCCGCCGCCGGCGTGTCGTTGGACGAGAACATGATGTCGTGGCCGGTGATACCCAGCGAGCGGGCAATCATGAGCTCGGTATAGCTCGAGCAATCGCAGCCGCAGCCGTATTCGTTGAGAATGGAGATGAGTGCCGGGTTAGGATTGGCCTTGACGGCAAAGTATTCCTTAAAGTCCGGGTTCCATGCAAAGGCGTCGCGCACCTCTTGCATGTTGCGGCGGATGCCCGCCTCGTCGTACAGATGAAACGGCGTGGGAAACTGCTCGACGATATGCTCGAGCGTCTTCTTGTCCACAAACGGCTGCTTGGCCGCATACGCCTCGTTGGGGGTCAATGCCATGTCCCGTAAACCTCGCTATCCAGACGGCGCTATCTGCGCATCGAATCCGTATAGCGTGGACCCAATGTCCGGATAGCGCTCCCGCATTGCTGCAGACAGTCCTGCGGGTGTTTCCCGCAGGCCCACCAGGTTGTTCGTGCCCGAAAAACCCAGTTCGGCGGGTTTCGCCTCCCCGCGGGGTCAAAGCCTGCCGGCTCGCCCGCGGCTCTTCGTGCCCGCGCCTCTATCAAGTGGTAACGACCCTACCACGTTGCACTTTACCAAACAAGAGTATTCGTATATAACGTTTAAAAAATGCAGGGATATGCTAGAAACAAGGGCGTCACAATTCTGCATCACAATATTGTGGGAATGGATATGCCCCATGAAAGGATCCTTTATGACCGAGCTCAAAGAACTTCGTCGCTATCGTCGCGACCTGCATCGCATTCCGGAGCTCGATTTCGATCTTCCGCAGACTATCGCCTATATTGAGGGCGTGTTGGCGCCGCTCGCTTGCGAGGTGACCCATCCGTGTCCGAGCTGCGTCTGTGCCTTCTTCGATGCCGGTGTGGGCGCTACGCATGCCACGGCGATTCGCGCCGATATGGACGCCCTGCCCATCGCGGAGGCAACGGGCGTTGCCTTTGCCTCGACGCATCCCGGTAAGATGCATGCGTGCGGTCACGACGGTCACATGGCCATGGCGCTCGCGGCGGCGACTTTTGTCGACCGAGCGATTTGTGAGCGGCCGGGCGCCATCAAGCGCAACGTGCTTTTTGTGTTTCAGCCGGCCGAGGAAACGACCGGTGGTGCCAAGACGGTGTGCGAGAGCGGCGTATTCGAGCGCTATGGGGCAGATCGCATCTTCGGCTTCCATGTGTGGCCCGATTTGCCTGCCGGTACGTTGGCGAGCTGTCCCGGTCCGCTGCTGGCGCGTTCGAGCGAGACACATGTTCACATTCACGGGACGAGCATCCATATTGCTAAGACCTATGGTGTGCCGGTCGAGGAGTCGCACGATGCGGCGCTGGCGGCTGCCAAGTTCTTGGTTGCCGAGCGTGAATTGATGGACGAGTTGGGTGCCGATGAACCCTGCATTGGTAAGTTCGGCCTGCTGCAGGCCGGTACGGTTTGCAATGCGGTGGCGGGGGAGGCCCATGTTGCCGGCAGTCTGCGTGTGTTTACGGATGGCATGTTCGACCGCGCGCGCGAAGGCGTGCGTCGCGTACTCGACGAGGCGTGCGCTGCAACGGGCTGCACGTACGACCTCGACTTTGCCGAGGGCTATCCGCCGGTCGACAACGACCCCGAGCTGTTTGCCTGCATTGCGCCTGCTCTGTCCGAGTTACAGCTCGTGGACGAGCCGCTGCTGATTGCCGAGGACTTCGCCTTCTATCAGCGCCATCTTCCGGGCGTGTTCTTCCTGCTGGGCACGGGCGTGCCAGAGGGACAAGAAAACCCGAGTGATCCGGATGGCTGTCCCGCCTATGCCACGAGCGCTCTGCATACCGATACCATGCTCTTTGACGAGGAAATCCTGCTCAAAGGCCTCGATGTCTACAAACGATTGCTTGTGATGGAGTGACGATGGGGCGACGCCGACAATCTGCCGTATATAGTCCGGGTGGATGCGGGTGCGGCTTGCTCTTACTTCCGGTTATTGCTGTGAGCATTGGCGTTATGTTTGCGCTTGCCGGGTTGGCAGCAGCGGCACTCGTGTTGCTGATTGTGGCCATTGGCGTGACGATTTGGCTCTGCCGCAATCGCGAGCAACGCCGTGCCGACGGTAAAACCAATGCCGGCTGGGTCGTCTTCCTGGTCATTGCGTACCCACTGAGTGTCGGCTACCTGGTGTTCTTTGTCCTGCTGATGATTAGTGCCTTTACCGGGGAATCCGTCACGGTGGGTTGATGCGCTGCCAGCAGACGGTCGAGCAAAGTGCGTTTGCTCGGCGTTTGGATAACTGCATTGGCCGTTTACCGCAACCTTAGCTCACAGCTAATGAATTCAAGTTCAATCCTTCCTACGATGTGCTGTGTGCCGGCGCGGTAGCCGGATCGTAGGAAGGATGCATGATGAAAAAGCTCGAAAACGAAGTGCTGCTGAGCCGTCGCGCTGCACTTGGCGCATTCGCCACTGTTGCCTTGGGGACTGCCAGTCTTCTTGCCGGTTGCGGTAGCGATAAGGCGACCGTCACCGAGGATGCTGGCGATGGCGACAAGAAGGAAGAGACGAAGAAGGAAGAGCGGCCTACGACTGACCTGGCTGTTGGCACGACGGTGACCACGACTGCCGGTCTTTCTGTCGTCGTCGATTCCGTCCAGCCCGGCCTCACAAATTATGACGGTTCGACCATGACGGGTATTCACGTCACGTACGTCAACAATGGCGATGAGGGCGCGGACTACAATGTCTACGACTGGAAGGGCGAGGACGCCAACGGTGCTCAGCAGAACCAGGGTTATTACAGCGAGGGCTCCGATGAACTGCAGTCTGGTACCCTTGCCGCCGGCGGTTCCGTGGCGGGCAATATCTACTTTGATGGTGACATCAAGAAGGCTCTCTATTTTGCCAACGTGTTTGATAAGTCTGCCGCTGCAAGCTGGGTGCTGGCCTAACATGTCGCTACCGTTGCGCCGTATGGGAGGTGAGGTCGTATGCCCGATAAAAAGCTGACGGACGAGTTACTCAATGAACTCCTCGACGCGCCAAACATCGATGGCTATATCAAAGAGCACGACTTTGCCGCCCCGTCGCTTTCGGACTATCTTAAGCAGCTGCTGCAGGAAAAGGGCTTGGAGCGCTCGCGCGTGGTGCGCATGGCCGACCTCAATGAGACTTTTGGTTATCAGATTTTTACCGGTGCGCGGCATCCGAGCCGCAACAAGGTGCTGCAGATTGCCTTTGCAATGGCGTTGACGCTCAAGGAGACCAACCGCGCTCTGACAGCTGCCGGGGTAAGTGTCCTCAACTGTAAGGACCGTCGCGATGCGATTGTCATCTTTTGCATCGACCGTGGCTGTAGCCTCCAAAAGGTCAATGAAGAGCTGTATCGCTTTGGCGAGGAAACGGTGAGTTAGTGGCCGATGGCTGGGCCGGCGGTGTCACCAGAACAACCATGCGAACGAACGGGGTGCGGACACCATGGGGCGTCCGCACCCTGCGTTATGATGGACGCTATGGATACTCAGAGCCCAACATATTCCGATGACGAGCTGACTGCTTCACTTGTCGAGCATTTGGCGTCGCTCGACCGCGATGACAGCTATCGTGTGGAGCGCGTGCTCAAGTTCTCGGATGTCGAGACGACCGAACTCGTCTATTTTGAGGGCTCTGGCGGCGGGTCTCTCGGTCCCTTTGTCCGCAAGCGCATCGATGCTTCGGCGCAGATTGGCGGAGCATATGAGCGCCTGTTTGCGGCCCAGCGCGCCGGTCGTCGTTTTGAGCATTTGCCTCGAATCGTCGATTGCCGCCGTGTGGGCGACGAGCTTGACGTGGTGATGGAGTATGTCGAAGGCGAAACGCTCGAGGCGCTCGTGGGACGCTTGGGTGCGACGCCCGATTATGCCCGCGGGCTGTATCCCGTTCTGTGTGAAGCGGTGGGCGAGCTGCATGCTGGTTTTGCAGCTGCGGGGGAGCCGGAGGTACCGGTGATCCACCGCGATCTTAAGCCCTCGAACATCATCGTATCGGGCGTGAGGTATGCGGCCGATGCTGGCATGACCTTCTCGTCGCTGGTGATTATTGACCTGGGAATCGCGCGCGTTTGGCGCGATGGCGCCGACGCCGACACCGTCAAGTTTGGCACGCGTTCCTATGCGCCGCCCGAGCAGTTTGGGTTTGGGCAGACGAGCGTCCGCAGCGATATTTACGCGCTGGGCGCACTGCTGTTCTTTTGCCTAACGGGAACTGACCCCAAACCGGGGCGGGCCATACGTGAGCAATGCGAGACGCACGGTATGCCAATCCCGCTTGCCGATGCGGTTTGCATGGCGATGGCGCTCGATCCCGCCAAGCGCTTTGCGAGTGCAAAGGCACTGGGGCATGCTGCGCGTGCGGCGTATGAGCTATGTCTCCCTGCACCGTCGCCCGTGACCATTTCTGCTGCCAGTGTGCCCCGGGTCGCGGCGTCACAGGTGCAGTGGGTACAGCAGCCGGTTGCCCTCTCGCTTCCGTCTTCTGCAAACCGGCGTTCGATCGTCTCTCCCGTGACGTCCAAATGTGCGCGTCTGCTCTCGCGTATCCCCGAGTCCGTGGGGCGCATATGGAACGGATGCGTCTATGCGACAACATTGTTGCTGCTGATGGGTAGCCATTTTGCGGTATTTACGCCGACGGGCGAAAACCGAAACTATCCAATGTGGTTTTTGGCACTTGAGTATTTCTTTATGGTCGATGGCCTGGTGCTGCTCGTTACATTCGGAATGCTCGACCGGCGTAGGCTTCGACGTCGTTTTCCGGTGCTCGATCGGTATCGGGGGAGTGCTTTTGTCGAACTATGGTTCAAGGCGCTCGGGTTTATGTTTGCCGTCATGTGCGTCGTCGTTATTATCGGCAACGCGACCGGTGTCGTCTCTTAAAAAATCGAAAAGGGCCCCGTTTGGGGCCCTTTTGCAGTTGCACTTAAATACGGTTCATTTGATTGGCGACCTTGTTGTACCAGTCCTGCCACGTGGGCGGGCAGTACTTCTTGGCGGCTGCCGGGGTAAGCGTGGAGCCATAGTTGGCGCCCAGGTAGGCAACGTGGGCGGAGACACCCTCGCTCCAGCTGCCAAAGCTACGCCAACCGCCGCCGCGGGCACTCCAGCCCCAGGCGTTATAGGAGCCGGCGCAATAGAGGCCCTTGCTGCTCTCGATACAGGCGATGGCGGGGGACCAACGGGGATCGACGCCGGTATTCCAGGCGGCAACGGCAAAATTGTAGCCCTGGCCTGCCATAGGGGAGCCGGCAAGGTAGTTGTCGATGCGGCTCGTCCACTCGTTAATGAACGAGTCGTAATCGGAATTGCCGCTGTCGGGGCTGTTCGGCGTGGTGTCGATGGTGGTGTTGGAGTTGGTGGCCTGACTGTTGGAGTTATTGCCGCTCACGCCGGTACCCGAGATCTTCTCGGCGGCAGCGGCCTTGTCGGCCTCGAGCTTTGCCAACTCGGCGGCATTTTCCTGCTCGGCCCTTGCCTGCGCCTCGCTGCGGAGCTGCTGTGCCTGGGCCAGCGCGTCCTCGGCATTCTTTTGCTCGTCCTCGAGCTGAGACTTGGCCTGATCGAGCTCGGTTTTGTTCTGCTCGAGCTCGGTCTGCATCTTGTTAAGCTCTTCGATCTCGTCGACGCTCGAGCTCGTAATCTGGTTGGTGTATTTGCAGGTGGTGATAAAGTCGCCCAAGCTCTGCGTGTTCACCAGGAAGCTCACGATGGGGCTGGTGCCCTTCTGGTACTTATACAGATCGCGCATGGCGGAGCTTGCCTTGGCCTGCTGCTCGGGTAGCTCGGCCTCAATCTTATCGATGTTCGCCTCATTGGAGTCGATCTGCTTTTGCAGATCCTCGAGCTTGGTTCGGGCGTCGTTGTAGGCGCTCGTAGCGTCCTCGATTTTTTTCTGGGCGGCGGAAAGCTGATCCTGCGTTGCCTGCGAGGCGGCATAGGCCGCGACGGGGGAG
>CAJMOM010000043.1:0-11844 GCA_905215005.1 uncultured bacterium
GCGAGGCCGAGGCCCAGAGCCTGGCGAGCGCTTCGGCCAACGCCGAGGGCCTGTCCACGTCCATGTCCTCGACCATGCGCGAGGGTAACCAGCGCGCCGGCCACCTGGCCAGCTATGACGCGTCCAACCTGCAGATGCCCGAGCGTCGCGAGGACGGTTCCTACACGGTGCCTATTCGCATCCTGCGTATCCACATGGAGGAGGATGCCGCCAAGATGGTGCACGTGGGCGGCGCCGAGGGCCGCATTACCGCCGCGGCCGAGTCGCTCGTCGACTACAACCGCTGCGGCACGCCTTTGATTGAGCTCGTGACTGAGCCCGACTTGCGTACGCCCGAGGAAGCGCGCCTGTTTATGGAAAAGCTCCGTCGCATCTTTGTGACGCTGGGCATTTCCGACTGCTCCATGGAGAAGGGTTCCATGCGCTGCGACGGCAACGTGTCGCTGCGTCGCCGCGGTGAGACCAAGCTGGGCACCAAGACCGAGCTCAAGAACCTCAACTCGTTTAAGAGCTTGCACGATGGCCTTGCCTACGAGATTTGCCGCCAGGCCGAGGTACTCGAGGAGGGCGGCATCATCTATCAGGAGACCCGTCACTGGGAGCCCAGCCGCAAGCGCACCGTGGTCATGCGTGTGAAGGAGACGGCCGACGACTATCGTCTGTTCCCCGACCCCGATCTGGCGCCGTTCGATCTGGACGACGAGTTCATCGACCGCTGCCGTGGCGAGATTCCCGAGCTGCCCGATGCTAAGCGCGCCCGTTTTGAGGCCGACTTTGGCATTAAGGCGGCCGATGCCGAACAGATTGCCGGCGACCCCGAGTTTGCCGACTTCTTTGAGGCCGCCGCTGCCGGTATGGCTGGCAAAGAGGCCCAGACGGTCGCAAACCTGCTGGTCAACGAGATGATCGCCTACCTTAAGGGTGCGGGCGTCTCGCTGGCCGAGTCCGGTATTGCACCGGCTCAGGTGGCAGCGCTTGCCAAGCTGCTGGCGACCGATGCCATCAGCTCCAACCAGGCACACGAGGTCTTTGAGGCCATGGCCCAGACCGGTGACGACCCCAACAAGATTGTCGACGAGCGTGGTATGCGTCAGGTGAGCGATGCCGGCGCGCTGCAGCCGATCGTGGACGAGGTGCTGGCAAACTGTGCCGATCAGGCGCAGCAGTATCGTGACGGCAACCAGAAGGTCATCGGCTTTTTGGTGGGCCAGTGCATGAAGGTGAGCCGCGGCAAGGGCAACCCGAAGCTCTTCAACGAGTTGCTGAGAACGTCGCTCTCGTAAGCGGGAACCGAGGGGCCGGGCGCAGGGCCTTGCCTCTCAATTTCGGACAGTCCTGACTCACGACGGAGGCGCCACTGGCGCCTCCTGTTCGTGCGGAACTCATATCGAGCAAAGGTCCGGGGCCTCGCTACGGGGCGGCCAAGTTGACGTAGCGGAGATGCAGCTCGCGGTCTGCTCACCCCTCGAAGTTCTTAGCGGAAATGGGTTGACTCGCAACAACGCTTTGCTTGCGATGGCAGTTGAGCTGCAACAAAGTTTTAATTAGACCGCGAACCCTATACTCGATGTTCGCTTCGTTCATTGAGTTACCCTTTGCATGAGGCCGGGGCATATCGTCCCGCCGCAGTTTCGCAGGCCGCAGGCCGAGAATGTTTGAGGACGGGATGATATGTCCCGGCCTCCCGGGAGAGTTACCTATGAACTACGCGAACATTAAGTATTTCGACATTGCTGATGGGGAAGGTGTTCGTACTTCTCTGTTTGTGAGCGGGTGCCGTCGTGGGTGCAAGAATTGCTTTAACTCCGTCGCGTGGGACTTTGCCGCGGGCGAACCGTTCGATCGTGCCGTCGAGGACAAAATTATCGAGAGTCTTGACCATCCCTTTATTGATGGCCTGACGATTCTAGGTGGCGAGCCTATGGAGCCCGAGAATCAAGCAGGTCTCGTTGACTTTATCGAACGCGTGCGTGCGGCCTATCCTGTGGAGTCGGGGAAGACCATTTGGTGCTTTACTGGTGACGTGCTCGAGGAACTTATGCCGGGCGGCCGTCATCATACCGAGTTGACGGACCGCATTCTTGCCTGCCTTGACATGCTAGTGGACGGCCCGTTCGTTCAAGACCTGCACGATATCTCGTTGCGTTTTAGGGGTTCGAGTAATCAGCGCGTGATCGACATGAACGCCACGCGCGCTCGTGCCGCGCGTGAGGGCGTTGCACTTTGCGACGCTGTGGAGCTTTGGCGAGACGATCCGGTCTATTCGACCCATACTATGTAGCTTGTGGCCGATGCCGGAGGGCGTGGTACCATAGCGCGAACGTAAAATCGGAAGAGTGAGGCCCAGATGGTCGATCAGGAAAAAGTTGAGGCCGCCATAAAGCTGTTGCTTGAGGGCATAGGCGAGGACCCAACTCGTGAGGGCTTGTTGGAGACGCCGGCGCGCGTCGCCCGTATGTATGGCGAGATTGCCGGCGGCATGGATCAGAGCGCCGAGGAGCACCTGTCCAAAACCTTTACCGTCGCTTCGAACGATTTGGTTATCGAGCGCGACATCACGTTTTACTCGCTGTGCGAACACCATCTGCTGCCGTTTTACGGCAAGGCTGCGATCGGCTATATCCCTAACGGTCGCGTTGCCGGACTCTCTAAGCTCGCTCGCACGGTTGAGGTCTATGCCCGTCGACTGCAGCTGCAGGAGCAGCTGTGTGCACAGATTGCCGATGCCCTCATGGATTATCTTGCTCCCCAAGGAGCGATCGTACTGATGGAAGCCGAGCATATGTGCATGACCATGCGCGGCGTGCAAAAGCCCGGTACCAAGACCGTAACGCTTGCTCGTCGCGGTGTCTTTGAGACTGACCCGTCACTCGAGGAGCGATTCTTTAGAATGCTGGGCCGCTAACCATGAGAGTCGTCAACGACTTTGCATCGAAGACCGACGAGGGAACGCCGCGTCGCGGCTTTATGGCTTCGGGCCTGACTCCCTTTGGTGCCATGCCTCGCATTGATTACATCTGTGCCAACGGGCTGTTCCGGCGGCATCTGGGCAACATTGCGCAGTTGGAGTCGGGGCGCATCTTTTGCCGCCACGGTATTGACCATCTGCTGGATGTCGCGCGCATTATGTGGATTAAGAATCTTGAGGAGCAACTCGAATTTGACCGCGAGGTCATCTATGCCACGGCACTTCTTCACGATATCGGCAAAGATGAACAGTATGAATCGGGTATATCTCATGATGTTGCAAGCGAACGCGTCGCTGATGCGATTCTCGGCGGCATGCCCGAAGACGTGGCGTTTGAGCCGGCCGATGCTGCAGCCATTAAGACGGCCATTCTGGGCCATCGAAAGCTGCGCGTGAACAGCCAGCCGCTTGAGCGTCTGCTCTACGCAGCCGACAAAGCGTCGCGCGCCTGCTTTGCATGCCCCGCGCGCAATGCTTGCAACTGGAGCGATGATAAAAAGAACCTGTCGATTCGCGTGTAGTCGGCATGCGTGGTCGGGGTTCTGACGAAGGAGACGATCGCGATGACTAACAAAAAGCTACCTGAGAATGCAACCAAGACCGAGGGTGCCGAGCTTGCCCGTCGTGGCAGGGGTGAGATTTCCGCCGCAACGGCGGTGCCTCATGTGAGCTATGACGACCTGCGCCATGCCGACCGCATTACTATCGACGGTCTCGAGGTCTTTGCCAACCACGGCGTGTATCCCGAGGAGAACGCCCTGGGTCAGAAGTTCATCGTTTCTCTGGTGCTCTATGCTGACCTGCGCGCGGCGGGGGAGCACGATAACCTTGATGCCTCGATTGATTACGGCTCGGTGTGCCACGATGTCGATGGTTATCTGCGCGAGCATACGTTTAAGCTTATCGAGGCTGCAGCCGAGGGTGTAGCCCAGATGCTGCTGCGTCGTTACCCCCTGCTGCTTGGCGTGCGTGTTAAGCTCGATAAGCCTTGGGCACCCGTCGGTCTTCCCCTGGCAAGTTGCGGTGTCGAGATCGAGCGCGTGCGCTAACCGGCCCTACAGCTCGTTGACAGGCGGTTTTTTGAGCCGCTGCGACAGAGCCCTATTGTTGGGGCAGTACGTGTCGAGCAGGGCGTGAAACCGCTGATTGTGGCTTGGCTCGAGCAAGTGGACGAGCTCGTGGGCGACAACCATGTCGAGGCACTCGACTGGGTAGGCGGCGAGCTCGCGCGCGATGCGAATGGCGCCGGTTTTGGGTGTGCAGGAACCCCAGCGCGTCTTCATGCTGCGTACGGAAACGCGGGAAACGGCGACACCCATTGCGATTTCGTATGCATGCACCATATCGCGCAGCTCCGTGGTGACCTCGGAGGCATAGAGCTGGTCGATATGGGCTTGGAGCTCATCGGACGTTAGGTCGTCGAGGACTGCGTACCGCTTGGCCTGTAGGCCTTCGTCCGGTTCATCGGTACCCATAAAACTTGCGAAGGTGGCCTGCTTGGGTCGCGGTGCGGGTGATGCAAAGTTGTGATCGAGTGCGTCCTGTACCGTGATGGGCTTGCCCCAAAGTGCAATGATGGACGAGGGACTGAGCGGCTCTCGCGCCGTCGCCTGACGTTGCTCACGCTGGGCAAGTCGGCTGATAATCCAGGCGCTGTTGCGCTTCACAAACGCTTCGACACGCTCGCGGCTGGCGCCGAGCGGTGCGCTGGCGTGGACCTCACCGCTCGATGTGACACGTAGGTTGAAGTTCTTGACGCGCTTTTTGGTAACGACGACGGGGATGGGCGTCCCATCCGGTCGGGATACGGAAATCGTAAACTGCTGCGTCAAAAGCGGTCCTTCAGATTGGGGACGGGCCGGCATGTCGACCGTTCGGCATGCCGGCCCGCTCAAGGGATGTGAAATTAATAGCGCTCGAAGAAGGCAAGCGCGTTGTCGCTGCAGAGCTTTTGCATCACGGTCTTGCCAAAGTGCTTGGAGAGCATGTTCTGGAATTCGGGCATCTTGCTGGCATCGGAGAGGAAAGCGGGCACCGTGGCACCGTCCCAGTCGCCGCCGAGCGCGATGGCGTCCTCGCCGCCCAGGTCGAGCCAGTGCTCGATATGTGCCGCCAGCTGGTCGAAGGTGACGTCTGCGGCGGTCTCGTCGGTTGCGTCGTTGGAAAGGAACTCGCTGCAGTAGTTGAGGCCGACGATACCGCCCATGTCGCGAATGGTACGGAACTGGTCGTCGGTGAGGTTGCGCTTGACGCCGCAAACCGCACGGGAGTTGGAGTGGCTAGCGACGAAGGGACGCGTGGCGTGGGCGACAACCTCGTCAAAGCACTCATCGTTGAGGTGGGAGACGTCGAGTACCATGCCGGCGTGCTCCATCTGCGTAAGTGCCTCGATGCCGGCGGCGGTGAGGCCGGCGTGGGTATCGTGTCCGCTCGCGAGCGGTCCCTGCGCGTTCCAGCTGAGCGATGACATGAGAACGCCCAAGCTCTTGAGCACCTCGATCAACGCGGGGTCTTCGGCAAAGAACGTGGCGTTTTCGATGGTGTGGATGCAGGCGATCTTGCCGTCTTTGAGCGCGGGGCGAATGTCTGCGGCGCTACGCACGTTGACCATGCGGTCGTGATTGAGCATGGCCTGGCCACTCATATGCGCCATGATCTGCGCCTGGAAACGAGCTGCGTGGGCAGTGGGAATCTCGTCGGGGACAAACGTGGCGAAGCACTGTGCCCACGGCGTGTTGCCGATCTTTGCGAGCGAGATGGCGCAGGCGTTGCCCTCGATGAGGTCGAAATCTTGCGGATGCGTTTCGTCGCCGGGGAAATAACCGTCGGTGCCGGCGGTAAAGCGCAGGTCGAGATCGAGCGTGGCCCAGCCGATTCGGTCGGCGGTGTCGCAGTGTAGGTCAAATACGGGATATGCCATGGTTCCTCCGGTTGCAGCGTTTCTTTGCAAACTGTCTTTGAATTGTATGACTAGGGTATAGTTAGCGCCATATGTTCATGGCGGCCCGTGTTGTGCGCCGCCCTTATCACGGAGGTTTCCATGTCCAACCAGGGCAAGAAGGTCAAGACTCATTATCGCGGCACGCTCGACGACGGCACGCAGTTCGATAGCTCCTACGATCGCGGCGAGCCGCTGGAGTTCACCTGCGGCGCCGGCCAGATGATCAAGGGCTTCGACGCCGCTGTTGTCGACATGCAGGTGGGTGAGAAGAAGACCGTGCACATTCCTGCTGCCGATGCCTACGGCGAGCACAATCCCGAGATGGTTCTGACCTTCCCGGCCGAACAGGTTCCCAACATCGAGCAGATCGAGAAGGGCATGAAGCTCTTCCTGTCCACGCCGAGCGGTATGCCCGTCCCCGCCGTGGTCATCGATGTAACGCCCGAGGCCGTGACGCTCGACGCCAACCACGAGCTGGCCGGTAAGGACCTCAACTTTGATATCGAGCTCGTCGAGGTCGAGGGTTAGAGTATGCCTGAACGCTTGGTTTCGACGACATGCTTGGGAAATCTCAACGATCCGTCCTATGAACTCCTGCTTCGCCGGAAGTTGGGCGGCGTCTTTGAAGTTGACGAGCTACTGCTCGATTGGGACCAGGCTGATGTATACGCGTTTGTGGGCGTGACGGAGCTGGGGCGCACGGTCGATGTTCGGCTGGATACTGCCGACGGCGGTCGTCTTGCCGACGGCGACGTGCTCGCCATTGACCGTTCGGGCATGGTGCCCGTGGCGGTTGTCGTGCGCTTGCGCAGCGCCGAGGTTTATTTGGTCGAAGTTGACCGCATGGACCCGATTGCGCTCGCGCATTCGTGCTGGGAGATCGGCAACATGCATGCGCCGCTCTTCCGGGGCGACTCGGACGAGCATACCGTGCGCATGTATACGCCGGTGCAGCCTGTTTTGGGCCGCATGCTCCGGGGTGTCGAGGGTGTTCGGCTCTCGCTGGTTACCCGTGAACTCGATGCGGACCGGCGCTTTGCGTCGAGTGCGGCGGAGGTCGTCGTGAGCATGGCTCCCGACTTTACCATCGTAAAAAAGGCGCGCGGCTAAGCGCGCGTATGCGCAAGACGGGCTTTGAGGAGTGACCGATCAAGGTCCGTCTTGCTGTTGATATGAGGCTTTGGGGGAAGCATATGGGTCTTGAGGGAATCAAACTGATTGCATGCGATTTGGACGGCACGTTGCTGCATCCGGGGGAGCGCGAGCTGCGTTCCGAGGCCTTTGAGCTTATCGATGAGCTGCATCGTCGTGGTATCGTGTTTATGCCGGCGAGTGGCCGTCAATATGCGAGCTTGCGCTACCTGTTTGCCCCGGTGGCCGATCAGCTCGCCTATGTATGCGAAAACGGAACCCTGGTGATGAGCGAGGGACGTGCCGTTGTCAAGCGTTCCATGGAGCGTAGCCTTGCTATGGTTATCGCGAATACCGTGGTTGCGTATCCCCATACCGACATGACCCTTTCGTGTGAGGGGCACATCTACACCATGAGCGGCAACGATGCGTTCGTCGACCATTTGCGCTATGTGGTCCACTGCGATGTGGCGGTGGTCGACCGTCCCGAGGACATCGACGAGGATGTCATTAAGATTGGCTTCCAGACGCCCGAGGTGGATTATCCGGCGGCCCGGGAGTATTTCGAGCGCCTCTTTGGCGACCGTGTCGATGTGATGACGTCAGGAACCGCATGGACGGACCTTATCGGTTTCGGTTCGGGCAAGGGCTCCGCGCTTGCCGATTACGGTCGTATCCTGGGGATTTCGCCCGATGAGATGATGGCATTTGGCGACAATGAGAACGATCGCGACATGCTCAACGTCGTGGGCCATCCCTATCTGATGGAGAGCTGCAACCCCACCATGCGCGGTGTCAACGACCGCGTCCGTTACGTGCGCACGGTCGAAGAAGAATTGCGTCGCCTGCTTGCCGAGTAGGCATGTCCCAAAATCTACCTACAGTTGGGGCAGAGACCCTCGAAGATGGTGTAGTGCGACGTGACGTTCCAGCCGATTTGCTCGGACGCCTTTGCGTCGAGCTGGGCGTCAAAGGGGAGCGGCACATCGATGACGCGGCTGCACGAGGTGCAGATGATATGTGCGTGCGGCTCGATGGTGCGATCGAAGCGGCTGCCGCCCGGTGTCTTGATCGAGAGAATCTCCCCGGCATCGGCCAAGAGATTGAGATTGCGGTAGACCGTGCCGCGGCTGATTTTGTCGTCCCGTTCGCGCACGGCGTTGTAGATCTCATCGGCGGTGGGATGGTTGTAGCTTTGGCGCACGGCATCAAGAACCAGCTTCCGCTGCTTGGTGTTTCTTCTTTGCACGGCCATGCGCCTCGCCTCTTTTCTGTCAATGTAGGTAGGTAAATGATACCGTATTTAGCACACAATACTAATAGCGTGGGTTGAAACCATCTTCGCTGGTAAGCGCGGCGCGGGTTTGTGCGTCCTCGAGGCGAAAACGTATACCCATTCGCTCATAGGAGACATGGAGCGCTTCGAGGTGAGACAGGATATTCGCGGGCGCGCCTTGTACCTCCATTTCGACCGAACCGTCTTCCATATTGCGTACCCAGCCGGTGAGCGCGTGCGTCTGCGCGAGATTGGTGTTGGTAAATCGAAAGCCGACGCCCTGGACTTGGCCCTCCCACCGCAGAAAATAGCGCTGAGGAGCGTTTTGAGTGGCTGCGTCGCTTGCTAGTACGGTAAGCCTGCGTCGTAGCTCGAGCTCAACGCCAGACGGTTTTTGAGGCTCTCGATTGATGCCGGAGAAGAACTTGTCAAAAAAGCCCATCGCTAGGCCTGCTTGACTGAATCGGCGGGGAAGGTAATGCCGGCTTGCTGGCGCACGGCATCCATGATGCGCAGCGAGACGAGCGTGACATCGCGGTAGTGGCCGAGCTCGTGGCGTCCCGCCGGGGTCTCCCAGATTTCTTCCTTAACGTTATCGATGCCACCGATGGCGGTGATAAAGTCTGTGAGTTCGTATTCCATAGTGTTGCTCGATTTGAGCAGGTCGAGCGCGCGGCCGTTGTCGCCCTGTTCGCGCGGTGCCTCGGTCGCCGAGCCGCGTACGACGTCGCCGCGGTAGTCGATGCGTACGTTGCGGGGCGTGGACAGATGGTCAATCTGGATGGTGCCACGCTCGCCTTCGATCTGCGAGGGCAGCAGGTCATTCGTAATTTTGGAGTGTGCGAGCTCGACAGAGATACGCCCTCCGCCATAGCTGGCGAGAATGGAGCCGCAACCGTCGATGGGGCCATGGGTGAGCTCTTGCGTTGAGGGGCCGAGCAGCGTGGTCATGCTGGTGAGGCCGGAGGGCATGCCAAAAATCTCGACCATGGGCTCGACGGTATAGACGCCGATGTCCATGAGGGAACCTGATGCCATATCACAGTCGAAGATATTGGTGGCGCGCCCCGCGAGAATCTCGTTGTAGCGCGAGGAATACTTGCCAAAGCGCAGCGAGGCGCGGCGAATGGGCGCAATTTCGCCCAGAGCGTCCTCGACGGCGTGGAAAGCGGGGTCATGGAGCGGGCGCATGGCCTCGAGGGCTACGACGCCCGCCGCCTCGGCTGCGCGAAAGACCTCGAGCGCCTGCGCCTCGGTGGCACAGAAAGGCTTTTCGACGATAACGTGCTTACCGCCGGCGATACAGGCGAGCGCCTGCTCGTGATGGAGTGCGTTGGGGCTGCCGATGTAGACGGCATCGACGTCGTCGGCGGACGCGAGCTCGTTGAGTGCGGTGAAGTTGCGTTCGCCGCCGTGCTTAGCGGTGAAGGCGGCGCCGCGATCTGCATCGCGCGAGAGCGTACCCACAAACGCGGCTTGGTCGTTGGCGTTGACGACTTGGATAAAGTCGTCGGTGATCATGGATGTGCCGATGGTCGCTATACGCAGCATGTATCCCCCTCGTGCCGTTCGGTTTACAGGATGAGTGTAGCGCGAGGGGGCAGGAAATAGCGTGCAAAAACGCCGTTACAGGTCGCTCTCGTTAAAGCCGGTGTCGATATCGAGATTGGCTCCGTCGGCCGCGGTGGTGGCGAGCTCGTCGCAGCGCTCATTGAGCTCGTGGCCGGCATGCCCCTTAACCCAGATGAACTCCACCTTATGCTTACTCTTTGCGGCAAGCAGGCGCTCCCATAGGTCGCGGTTCTTGACGGGCTGCTTGTTGGCGGTTTTCCATCCGCGCTTTTTCCAGCCGTCGATCCAGTGCTTGTTAAAGGCGTTGACGACGTATTGCGAATCGGAATGGATTTCGACCTCGCAGGGGCGGTTGAGCGCCTCGAGCGCCACGATGACCGCCATGAGCTCCATGCGGTTGTTGGTGGTCTTGGCGTAGCCGCGCGAAAGCTCGGAGGTGAAGGTCTTGCCGGCGGGGTTGGTGTATTTGAGCACGGCGCCGTAGCCGCCGCGTCCCGGATTTGATCGGGCCGAGCCGTCGGTATAGATGATGACCTTCACATGGTTCCTTTCGTTGGGTACGTTTCGTGTGAGTGACCATTGTAGCGCCATGCCCGCCGGGGGCTAGCAATCTACGATTTCTACCCCGTCTTCTGACGGTTGGTTGGCATGGATGATGCGGTTGAGTTCGTCGAGGTATTGCTGCAAGAGGGGAGAGGGCTTGCGATCGTCGTGCATGATATAGCCTACGTGCATCGTTGGGGCGTCTGCTAACGGGATCGATGCCATACCCCATTGCATTTCATTGGAGAGGACACCGGTCGACAGGGTGTAACCATTCGACGTGATAAGTAAGTTAGTGAGCGTTCCGCGGTCCGAGATTCGTATGTTGCGGTCGCAGGGGATATAGCTAAAGGGTTCCTCGGCGTAATAGAAGGAGTTTGAGGTTCCCTGCTCAAAGCTGTAGCGCGTATAGGGCGTGAGGTCGGCAAGGGACAGCTGAGGGCGGCGTGCGAGCGGGTGGCGTTCACTGACGAATACGTGGACTTTCGCATCAAAGAGGGGGTGAAAGCTCGCTCGGGCGTCGGCGAAGGCCTTCTGCAGGACGCGGGCGTTAAAGTCATCCAGATACAGAATGCCGATATCGCTGCGAAATGCGCGGACGTCGTCGATGATCTGCGAGGTGGTGGTCTCGCGCATGATGAACTCGAACTTACTGTCGCGGCAGCGCTCGACGACGTTGACAAAGGCCTCGACCGAAAACGCGTAGTGTTGGGCCGAGATGGCAAGGCGTGCCTGGGGTGTACCGCCGTCCTCGTAGCGGGCCTCGAGCATATCTGCCTGCTCCACGACCTGGCGCGCATAGCCTAAAAGCTCAGTACCGTCGTTGGTGAGCGTGACGCCGCGGCTGGAGCGCGTAAAGATTTCCAGATGGAGCTCCTGCTCGAGGCTTTTGACGGCGTTGGAGATATTGGACTGTGCGGTATAGAGGCGCTGCGCTGCGGCGTTAATTGAGCCGGATTCTGCCACGGCGATAAGAAAGCGAAGCTGCTGGAGGGTCATTGGCTCCCGTCCTTTCGATAGCTATCTAAAAAACAGATAACAGGTTAGCGCTTTTAAGTGATTGACCGAGCGAAACAATGCTCGTACTATTCAAAACACACAAAGGCGGTAGGTAATTAAGCCGATCACGGAACCGGGATGCGAAAGGAGGCCCGCATATGAATTGCTTACCAAGACGAATGCCGGGCTCCTGCTTGCGCCCGTCGGCGTGATCAGGAGACAGCGACTTACTTCTCTTACTCTTATTACTTTTGTTCGATCAAGGAGATCATCATGAGCCAGTTTATCAACAACCCCGAGCACACCTTTGGTTTCGATACCCTGCAGCTTCACGTTGGCCAGGAGAGCGCCGATCCCGCATCCGATTCCCGCGCCGTGCCTATCTACCAGACCACGAGCTACGTGTTCCGCAAC
>CAJMOM010000044.1:0-11660 GCA_905215005.1 uncultured bacterium
GATCTTCTCGTTCTTCAGTTCTTCCACCACTTTTTCCACGCGGTTGCCGCGGGGGCCGACGCAGGCGCCCACGGGATCCAGACGGTCGTCGAGCGAGTGGACGGCGACCTTGGAGCGCTGGCCGGGCTCGCGGGCGATCGACTTGATCTGGACGGTGCCCTCATAGATCTCGGGCACCTCCTGCTCAAACAGACGACGCATGAGCTCGGGGTGGGTACGGGAGATGACAATCGGCGGACGGCTGTGCTCGCCACGAACCGGCTGCAGGTTAGAGTTGGGGTCGCGAACGTCGATGATCACGGCCTTGATGTGCTGGTTGTGCAGGTAGCGCTCGCCCATCGGACGCTCGTTGCGCTCGTTCTCGTAACGGCGCTGGTCGAAGTGCGGAAGCTCGGCCTCGACGCCCTCGCGGATCTTGACGATCGTGAAGTCGGGCGTGGACTGCAGCACGGTACCGCTGATGAGGTCACCGATGCGGCCGGAGAACTCCTCGTAGATCTGCTCGCGGGCGGAGTTACGAACGATGGCGTTGATCTCGGCCTTGGCGTGCTGGGCAGCGATGCGGCTCGTGTTCTTGGGGGTGACGTCGATCTCCTCGAACTCGGTGAAGTTGCCCTCCTCGTCCATGGAATCGTCGATCGGCTCCAAGCGGTAGACGTAGATCTTGCCGGTAGTGCGGTCGATGGTCACCTTGGCGCCCCACTCAAGATGCAGGATCTCGGCATAGCTCTTGGCGAGCGACTGCTCCAGGCGGTCGATCAGGTAGAGCTGGTCGATGTGCTTCTCCTGGCAAAGCTCCATCAGGGCGGACATCATGTCGGATGCTGCCATCTTACTTTCCTTCCTTCGCGGGCTTGAAGTCGTAGGTGGGCTTCAACTTGCACTTTTTAACATCAGAGAAATCGAGGGTAACGGACTCGCCGTCCTCGAGCTCGAGGGTCACGTTCGTCTCGGTGGCGGCGGCAATCTTGCCGGCGTACTTGCGACGGCCCTCGGTGGCGGTGGAGGTGAGTTCACAGTTCTCGCCCACAAAACGGGCAAAGTCGCACGGGCGGCGCAGCGGGCGCGCCATACCCGGGCTCGACACCTCGAGCGTATAGCTCGAAGAGATGGGGTCGAGCTCCTCAATCACATCGCCGACCCACTTGGTGTTGGCCGTGACGTCGTTGAGCGACAGGCTCTGACCCTCGGCACCCTCGATACGCACGCGCACGCAGGGGGCCTTGGTGGCACCCACGAGCTCGACGTCGACGATATCGACATCGTGCTGGGGAGCGACGGCCTCGAGCGCGTCGATGATCGCCTGCTCGGTCTTGGTCTTGACCATTGCGGCACCTCCATCCATACAAAAAAGAAGCGGGGCCGAAACCCCACTTCTTTCAATTACAACTTCATTTGCAAGCAAACTATACCAATAGCTGCGGAAACGTGCAAGCACAACGCAAACCTGCAGATGAGTGCAAGCACAGGTTCTCCACAAGAAACGGATAATTGAGCGAGAACCCCCATATGGCGCTCCCCCAAAAGGGCCAAAACGGGCCAAACGTCCCAACCCGCCAAGCGAATCGGGCCCTATGGGCATTCCGCTCTTGGGTGCACATCGGCCAAACTACAGCTAGGGACATTCTGCAGCAAAAGGCCGGCCGCGCGCATTGGCCGCACAACCTTCCTAAACCCTACGGCAAGGAGGCACCCATGAAACGTCTCGGCACCCTCTGCACGACTGCGCTCGCCATCGCAGTCTGCTCGTTCGCCCTGATGGGATGTAGCAATATCGATGGCAAAACCGGGCCATCTGAGCCGACTCCCGGAAGCACCGAAGCTGCCGAGGAAACGACGCCACAGGGTAGCTTCGATAAAATCAACGAAGACGAAATCGATCCCCAGAGCTTGGGTCCCGATTCCCAAGAACAGTTCCCCATCGACCTTGAGGCAGACGAGGGCGTCCATGTTACCTGCGTGGGAAAGGACACCGACGGCTACGGGGACGCCGCACTCGTCTTTACGGTGACCAACAACACCGGTGTCGACATGATGTTTGGCGATGTGGACTCCTATGCCTACGTCAACGGCGTGGTCCGCGATGTGCGCATTCGCCAGCAGGTCGCAGCGGGCGAGGAAACGCGCGCCATGCTCATCTTTGTGGGCACCTTCGACGATCCGGACTTTGATGTGAACAACGACCTCAACGACATCTACCTCAACATCTGGATGTTCGAAGAGGCAACGGGGAACGTCTACTTTAGGGACCTGGTACACATCCCATAGAAAACGGCGCGACGCAATGATTAGGCAGGGCATACAACACAAAACGAGGGACGACCCAACCGGACCGTCCCTCGTTTATTGCATGTCAGCTTTGCGCGCAGCGCTTACTTGACCACCAAGTTGACCAGCTTACCGGGCACGCAGATGGCCTTGACGACCGTCTTGCCCTCGAGCCACTTAGCGACAGCGGCCTCGGCGGCAGCCTGCATATCCTCATTGGAGGCATCGCGGGCAACGTCGACACGACCGCGGACCTTACCGAGCACCTGGACGACGATCTGCACCGTGTCCTCAACGGACTCGGCCAGGTCGAACTCGGGCCAGGCGGCGGTGTAGGCGTTGCCCTCGCAGCCGAGGGCCTCGTGCCACAGCTCGTCGGCCCAGAACGGGCAGATGGGGGCAAGGACGCTCACGATATCCTTAGCCACGCCGTAGCACAGCGCCTTGTCGCGCTCAGCGCCCTCGGTGGCGTTGAGGTAGGCGCTCGCCGCGTTGACGAGCTCCATGACGGCCGAGATCGCGGTGTTGAACTGGCCGCGATCGAAGTCCTCGGTGCACTTGGCGATGGTGCGGTGACGCTCGCGGTAGAGCTTCATCGCAGTCTCATCGAGCACGGACTTGTCGAAGGCCACGCTGGCGTCACCCGACTGGACGAGCAGCCACACGATACGCCAGGCGCGCTTGATAAAGCGGTTGGCGCCCTCGACAGCCTTGGGATCCCAGTCGAAGTCCTTCTCGGGCGGGGCGATAAACAGGATAGCCAGACGCATGGTGTCGGCGCCGTAGGGCTCGATAACCGAGCTCGGGGGCACGACGTTGCCCTTGGACTTGGACATGGTGTCGCCGTTCTCGTCCTTGACCATGCCCTGGCACAGCAGGTTGGTGAAGGGCTCGTCCACGCTCAGCAGTCCCAGGTCGCGCAGCGCCTTGGTAAAGAAGCGGCTGTAGAGCAGGTGCAGAATGGCGTGCTCGATGCCGCCGATGTAGTTATCGACGGGCATCCAACGGTCGGCCGCCTCGCGGGAGAAGGGCAGCTCGGTGTTGTGCGGGTCGGTATAGCGCAGGTAATACCAGCTGGAGCAGGTGAAGGTGTCCATGGTATCGGTCTCGCGCTTAGCCGGGCGGCCGCAGACCGGGCAGGTGGTCTCATAGAAGTCCTTGCACTCGGCGAGGGTCTCGCCAGCGCCCAGGTCCAGGTTCTCGGGCAGCGTCACCGGCAGCTGATCCTCGGGCACGGGCACGATGCCGCAGTGCTCGCAGTGGATGGCCGGGATGGGGTTGCCCCAATAGCGCTGGCGGCTGATGAGCCAGTCGCGCAGACGGAACTCAACCTTGCGACGACCGCAGCCCATGGCCTCGAGGTCGGCCACGATGGCAGCCTCGCCCTCGGAGTGCTTACCGCCGCGCATGCCGGTGTACTTGCCGGACTGGACGAGCGTGCCCTCGGCAGCGTGGGCGCAATCCCAGTCGACGGTCTCGGCATGGAAGGTATCGATGGTCTCGCCGCTGGCCTCGACGGCAGCACGGTCGTCATCGTCCAGGATGATCGGCACGATCGGCAGGTCGTACTTGCGGGCAAACTCAAAGTCGCGCTGGTCGCCACAGGGAACGGCCATGACGGCGCCGGTGCCATAGTCGGCAACGACATAATCGGCAACCCACACGGGGACCTTCTCGCCGTTGACGGGGTTCACCACGTAGCGGCCCGTAAAGGCACCGTGTTTCTCGAGGGTGCCCTGGGCACGCTCGACGGCAGAGATATGCTTGGAGTCCTCGACGATCTTGGTGACGGCCTCCTCGTACTCCGTGCCCTCGACGAGCTCGTGTAGACGGGCGTACTCGGGAGCCAGGACAAAGAAGGACACGCCAAACAGGGTATCGGCACGCGTGGTGAAGACGGTGATCTTGCCCTCGTCGCCCTCAATGGGCTCGCCATCCTGGTCGCACAGGGTAAAGTCGACCTCGGCGCCCTCGGAGCGGCCGATCCAGTTGGCCTGCATCTGCTTGACGCGCTCGGGCCAGCCGGGGAGCTTCTCCAGGTCATCGAGCAGCTCCTGGGAGTACTCGGTGATCTTGAAGTACCACTGCTCAAGGTCGCGCTTCTCGGGCTCGGTGCCGCAGCGCCAGCACTTGCCCTCGGTGACCTGCTCGTTGGCCAGAACGGTCTTGCAGGTGGGGCACCAGTTGACCGGGTTCTTCTTGCGGTAGACCAGGCCCTTTTCCCACATCTTCTCAAAGATCCACTGGCCCCAGCGGTAGTAGTCGGGGCTGCAGGTCTTGACCATGCGATCCAGATCGTAGGAGAAGCCCATGCGCTTCATCGTTGCGAGCGCCTGGTCCATGTTCTTATACGTCCAGGCGGCAGCCTGCGTGTTGTGCTTGATGGCGGCGTTCTCGGCAGGCAGGCCAAAGGCGTCAAAGCCGATGGGGTGCAGCACGTCAAAGCCGCGCATGCGGGCCTGACGGGCCATGGCATCGCCGATGGTATAGTTGCGCGCGTGGCCCATGTGCAGGTCGCCCGACGGATACGGGAACATCTCAAGCACGTACTTTTTGGGCTTGCTGTCGTCGGTGTCGACGGCAAAGAGGTTGGAGTCCTCCCAGGCCTTCATCCACCTGGACTCAATGGCCTGCGCGTCGTAGACAGGGATCTCGTCCTTATGATCTGTGCAATCGCACATATCAGCTCCTTTAATCTTAGCTGGGGTCGGTCGGCTTGGCTTTATTCGCTACTGCGGACAGTCCTGCGCAAGACGAAGAGCACATTAAGTGCTCTTCTTTGCGTGCGGAACTTGTAGCGAACAAAGCCAAGCCGACCGACCCTAAGGTTAACTTGACTGATGATAGCAAATACGACAAGCGAGATGCCTGCGACTTACAGGCATCTCGCTTTATCTAAATAACGTGGTTGTAAATCAACCGCTAATTGTTACCCGCCCAAGCATGGACGGGTTTTCCAAGTGCCGCAGATTGCCGTGAAAGAGGAGCGACGCGTACTTTGGTACGCGAGCGACGGTTTGAACGGCAAGGTGCGGTGCTTAGGAAAGCCGCTTAGCGGTAGCTGACGCTTTGCTGGGAGTCCTTGACGACTACGTCGTGGGCGCCGCCTTCGACGATTGAGGTCGAGCTTACCAGGGTCAGGCGTGCCTTTTCCTGGAGCTCGGGGATCGAGAGGGCACCACAGTTGCACATCGTGGACTTGACCTTGTAGAGCGTGCCGCCCACACCATCCTTGAGGGAACCGGCGTAGGGAACGTAGGAGTCGACACCCTCGACAAAGCTGAGCTTCGCGGCGCCGCCCAGGTCGTAGCGCTGCCAGTTGCGGGCACGCGCAGAACCCTCACCCCAGTACTCCTTCATGTACTGACCGTTCACGTTGACGCGCTCAGTCGGGCTCTCGTCAAAGCGAGCGAAGTAGCGGCCCAGCATCATAAAGTCGGCACCCATGGCAAGGGCGAGCGTCATGTGATAATCGTAGACGATGCCGCCGTCGGAGCACACGGGCACGTAGACGCCGGTCTCCTCGTAGTACTCGTCGCGAGCGCGGCAGACGTCGATCAGCGCGGTGGCCTGGCCACGACCGATACCCTTGGTCTCACGGGTGATGCAGATGGAACCGCCGCCGATACCGACCTTGATGAAGTCGGCGCCGCAGTCTGCCAGGAAGCGGAAGCCCTCGGCGTCGACGACGTTACCGGCACCGACCTTGACGTCCTCGCCGTAGTTGGCGCGAATCCACTCGATGGTGCGCTTCTGCCACTCGCTGAAGCCCTCGGAGGAGTCGATGCACAGGACATCGGCGCCGGCCTCGATGAGCAGCGGCACGCGCTCGGCATAGTCGCGGGTGTTGATACCGGCACCGACCATGTAGCGCTTGTCGCCGTCGAGCAGCTCGTTGGGGTTGGTCTTGTGGCTGTCGTAGTCCTTGCGGAAGACGATGCCCATCAGGTGATCGTAGTCGTCGACGATGGGCAAGGCGTTGAGCTTGTTGTCCCAGATGACGTCGTTGGCAACCTTGAGGCTGATGTTCTTGTCGCCCACGATGAGCTGCTCACGCGGGGTCATGAACTCGGAGACCTTCGTCTGGTGGTCATCGCGGCTGGGGCGATAGTCACGGCTGGTGACGATGCCCAGGAGCTTACCCTTGGGAGTGCCGTCGTCGGTGACCGGCATGGTGGAGTGACCGGTCTTCTCCTTGAGCTCGATGACCTGCTCCATGGTCATGTCGGGGGTCAGCGTGGAATCGGACTGAACGAAGCCAGCCTTGTGATCCTTGACGGCCTTGACCATAGCGGCCTCGGACTCGGCGCTCTGGGAACCGTAAATGAAGGACAGGCCACCCTCGGTAGCGAGCGCGACACCCATGTCTACGCCCGAGACGGACTGCATGATGGCGGAAACCATGGGGATGTTCAGGGTGATTGCCGGCTTCTCGCCGCGCTTAAAGCGGGTCAGCGGCGTCTTAAGAGAGACGTTGTTGGGGATGCACTGCGAGGACGAGTAACCAGGGACCAGCAGATACTCCGAAAACGTGTGGGACTCACCGGGAAAGAACGTAGCCATGTTTCTCCTTTTTCCATGCGACCGGTCGGCTGCAGGCCTCGTAGGACCCAGCCCAACCTTGGGCGCCCAATACTGGGGAAGTATCTTAACGCACTTTGACTGCTACAATGCATGATTTAAGAAGAGCACACGAGGGTTTGACGCAGGCTTTGCGTTTGCCCAGCAAACACTTTAGCGGGGAGACGTGGAGCACATGGAGTACAAGACGACGGCAAAGTTGGTCATTCAAGCGTGCGACAAGGATTTGCCGGGCGTGTTTGGTCACGGCTGCGTCTTGCTGCTGCAGGGTATTGCCCGCGAGCACTCGCTCAACCGCGCCGCCAAAAGCATGGGCATGGCATATTCCAAGGCCTGGCGCATTGTGAACGAAGCCGAAGGCCAGCTAGGCTGCAAGCTCATCGAGCGCGACGGCGCCCGCGGATCCACGCTCACCCCCGCCGGCGAGCGAGCCATAGCGGCCTACGAGGAGCTGCAGGCCGACATCAACAACGTCATCGCCAACAAAGCCAACGACCTCATCGCCAGCATCAAAAAGTAGCCAATTTTGGACGGGGCTTTATAGCCACACAACCCCTTCTCATAAGTTGCGGTGAAATAGGGACTGTTTATGCAGCTAAAGCCGTAAATCAATCCATATTTCACCGCAACTTATGGAGTTGAGGATGATTTAGCTAGTTGCGAAGGGCGTTGTCTAGGGTTGACGCTACAACCAGTGGGTTGTCGGTGCCGGCGAAGAGACGAATGGTGCTCCCCTGCTTGCCACGTGGGGCCGAAAGGCGCGTCGTTGCGCCGCCGGCGGGCGATGTGCGAAACTCCCCCGGCAAAGCGTCGAACAGCTCTCCCGCGCTACGCTCGATAAGGTCAAATTCAACTGCCGGGCCAAAGCCGTGCTCGAGGATTCCCGTTGCAACCGCATGGTCGGGATGCGAGCTCAGTCCGGGATAGCGCACGTTGCGCACCATCTCGTTGGCGGCCAAATACTCGGCCAGCGCACGGGCGCGGTCGAAGTGTGCCTGCATGCGGGTATTGAGCGAGTCCAGCCCGCGCTCCAGCACACCGACCTCGTCAGCAGGCAAATTAAGCTCTGCCAAGCCGCAGTCCTCAAGCAGGGCATATGTGCACTCGGCAGCAGCATCCACACGATGGCGCTTAAGCTGCGAGCGCGCAACCGATACGGCAACCAACTTGCGTGAAGCATCACCGGCGCACACGCGGGCGAGCGCCTCGAGCGACAGGACGGCACCCAGCCGCAGCGGATCGCAGCCAAAGACGCATGCCACGGTGTTGTCCACAACCAGCAGCGCATGGGCCTCGCGAGCCGCTCGACCCAGCGCACGCAGATCGGGCACACGCAGGCCAAAGCCGCCAATAGAGTTGACGAACCACCACAGATGCGGCCCCTCGGCATCAAACGAAGTATCAAAGCCCTCGGACGCAGCAGCAAACGCTGCAACCGACGGCTCGCCCACCATAGCCACGTCGCGGCCATCAAAGCCGTGCACAAACGCATCGGCAAAGTCGTCCGCAAAGGCCACCAGGCGGTCACCGGGGCGCACAATCCCCAATTGCGACAACGCTGCTGGCACACGCGAGGCCACGAGCAACCGCGCTTCACGCGCGCCGGCCCTTGCAGCCCAGGCCTCTTCTAGCCGCTGTACGCCCATACGGCAACCTCCCTACATAAACAAAAACCCACGATGCGGGTGTTCCCCGCATCGTGGGCAACGGCTGCAGTATAGCGCCGATATGCGACGAATCGCCTAGATGATGAGCGTGTGGTAGGTCACGCTCGCATCCGAAGCGTCAACGGTCACGCCATAGACCTCGGGATAGATGCGCGTCGAGAACACGAGCGCGCCATCATTCACAAACACCTCGACCGACGAAACATCGCCAACAATGCGCACGTTACGAACCTCGTCGACGGGCTCCCAGCGCACGGTGCGACCGCAGCCGGCAGAAGCGCGGCCCTCATCGGTAAATCGCATCTCGAAGCGCGAGGGCAGTTCGCCCTCGGCGGGCACAAACGCCAGTTTCAGCTCGCCATCAACGGTCGCGGTAAACACGCCGTCAACACCGTCGACAACAACGTCAAAGCAGGTATCGCCGGCAACCTCCAACGAGCCCTCCCCCACACGCACCGAGGCATAATGGCGCTCGATCTCGCGCGCCGGCTGCTGCAGCACCACGCCGCCGTCACCGGCCGTAAGCTCGCGCGGCACCGTCATGCAGTGCTGCCAGCCGCACACCACGGTGGGTGCGTTGCCATAGGTCGGCTCATCGGGCATGCCCATCCAGCCGATCTGGATGCGGCGGCCGTTGCCGTCCACAAAGCTCTGGGGGGCGTAATAATCAAAGCCTGCGTCCAGCTCGTGGAATTCGCTCAGGGTACAGTCCCCGCGCCAGTCACCGTAGATGGCAAACCAGCCGCAGCCGTAGACGTTCTGGCAGTCGATGCCCTGGGGGGACACCGCCAGATACCACTGCCCGTCCAGACAGAACAGGTCCGGGCACTCCCACATGTAGCCGAAGGGTTCCGGGGTGGTCAGGGTGTTGATATGGGTCCAGCGGAGCTTGTCGGTGCTTTCCAGCACCAGCACTTCGCCCTTGTCCTCCAGCGTGCGGGCACCCAGCACCATGTAGTACCGGCCTTCGTAGGCGAACACCTTGGGGTCCCGCACATGGCAGGTGAGCCCGGCGGGGTAGTCGCGGTTAGTCAGCAGGCACTGCTTGCTGTCGAGGGTCACGCCGTCCTTGCTGACGGCCAGGCAGACGTTGTGCCCGCGGCCCTCTTTGATGTAATCGAAATTGCCGGGGTGCTTGACGTTGCCGGTGTAGTAGAGGTACATGGTGCCATCCTCCACCAGGGCCGAGCCGGAGTAGGCACCGTGGCAGTCAAAAGGCTCGTCCGGATAGAGCATCACCGGCAATTGCTCCCAGTGGAGCAGGTCGGTGCTCACGGCGTGGCCCCAGTGCTTGACCCCGCCGTTCACGTCGAAGGGGCCGTACTGGAAGAATGCGTGGTACTGCCCGCCGTAGACGCACAGACCGTTGGGGTCGTTCAGCCAGCCTACCGGCGGCTGCAGGTGGAACCGCTGGCGGTGGGGGTCGGCGGCAACGGTTTCCTTGCCCAGCGACTCCACCAGAGGCACCAGCTTTTTCAGATCGCGCTGGAGTGCGTTCATACCTTGACCTCCTCAGGGCTCCAGATGACCCAGGTCACGGCGAAGGACACGCCGAAGGAGATGGCCATCATGATGATGTACTGCAGCGGCATGTGCAGGTGCAGCAGGATGCCGAAGATGCCGGTGACGCCGGTGCCGGTGGCACCCAGACCCACGATGCTGGCGTACCATGCGCCGCAGGCACCGCCCAGCAGGCCGCCGAGGAAGGGCTTGAAGTAGCGCAGGTTCACGCCGAAGATGGCAGGCTCGGTGATGCCCATGCAGGCGGACAGGGCAGAGGGCAGGGCCATGGACTTGACCTTGGTGTCCTTGCTCTTGAGGGCCACGGCCAGAGCGGCACCGCCCTGTGCCACGTTGGCAGCGCTGGCCAGCGGCAGCCAGTAGGTGTAGCCGTAGCGGGCCAGCTGGCCCAGGTCGATCAGGGTGTACATGTGGTGGATGCCGGCCACGACGGTGACCGCGTACAGGCCGCCCATGATGAAGGAGCCGATGCCGTAGGGCAGGGTGATGAGGGTCTGCACGCCGGTGATGATGCCGTTTTCCAACTTGGTGAACACGGGGCCGATGGCGGCCAGGGTCAGGTAACCGGTGACGAACACGGACACCAGCGGGGTGACGAACAGGTCAAACATGGCGGGCACCACCTTGTGCAGCCGCTTTTCGATCTGGCACATGAGCCACACGGCGATGATGACCGGGATGACGTGGCCCTGATAGCCCACCAGCGGCACCGAGTACAGGCCGCCGAACACCGGCTGCATCACATTGACGCCGTTGGAAACGGTCCAGGCGTTCTGCAGGTCGGGGTGGATCATGATCATGCCGATGACCGCGCCCAGATAGGGGTTGCCGCCGAACACCTTGGCGGCAGAGTAGGCGATGAGGATGGGCAGGAAGGTGTAGGCCGTATTAGAGAACAGCTTGGCGAACACATACACCGAGCCGGTGGTGTCGATGTTCAGGAAACCGTTGTTCACCATGAAGTTCAGCGCTTCCATGATGCCCATCAGGAAGCCGGAAGCCACGATGGCGGGGATGATGGGCACAAAGATGTCGCCCAGGGTCTTGATGGCTCGCTGATACCAGGGTGCCTTGGCGGCGGCCGCCTGCTTCACGTCCTCCTTGCTGCCGCCCTCGATGCCGGCCAGCTGGATGAACTCGTCGTATACCTTGTTCACCGTGCCGGTGCCGAAGATGATCTGCAGCTGGCCCTGTGCCTCAAAAACGCCCTTGGCGCCCTCGGCGTTTTCCAGCTCCTGCTTGTTGACCTTTGCGTTGTCTGCGATGACCAGACGCAGGCGGGTGGCGCAGTGTGCGGCCGACACGATGTTGTCTTTTCCGCCGATGCAGTCCAGGACCTGTTGTGCTGCGTGTTTGTAATCCATAGTGCACTTCTCCTTTGCTTGATGTTTCCTCTTTCTGCGCTGCAGGGCAGTTTTGGAATTGACTTGACGCGCGGGGTGTGCTACAATACCGCTTTGTGTATGACAATTTCCGGGAAAAAGGGAAAACCAAGATGAATCTGACAAAGCAGTTCTTTAAATATGTATCGCAGAATATTTTCGGTCTGCTGGGCACGTCCTGCTATATTCTGGCCGATACCTATTTTATCTCGCAGGCGGCGGGCACCGACGGCGTGACCCT
>CAJMOM010000045.1:0-11346 GCA_905215005.1 uncultured bacterium
CGTGGGACGGCCGCCGCTTGCGTTAGCTGCAATGAGTCGTGCGATTAGAGCCCCAGGATCTCCTTGACCTTGGCGATGATGGCCTCGTCGGTTGCGTTGGCAAAGAAGTACTCCTGGAAGTGCTCGCCGGCAAGTGCGCCCTTCACCAGGTCCTGATTGATCTCGCCCAGGACGTCGACGAGTGGACGCATGGTCACAGCGCGCACGCCGTCGAGGATCTTCTTGTTGCGCTGCTCGGGCTCAACGCGCTCGGCAGGATAGCCGTTGCCCGAACCAAAGCCAAAGAGCTTCTCGAAGGTGTACTCGAGGTTGAGCTCCTGGCCCCAGCCGTTCTTGAGGGCGAAGGGCATGGCGACGGCGTTGCCATCGTTGACCTGGGCAAAGGTGTAGGCGTCGAGCGGGTCGGCAACGTGGCCGCACAGCACGCCGGGGAAGGAGTTACAGGCGAGCATGGCGCCCTCGCCGGTGCCGCAGCCGGTTACGACGTAGTCGGCAGCACCGGAGTTCAGCAGCACGGCGGCAAGGATGCCGTTCTGCACGTAGGTGAGGGGCTTGGAGTCGGCGTCGGCATACATACCATAGTTAAAGACGGTGTGCCCCATGGGCTCGACGACCTTCTTAAGCGCAGCCTCGATCATGGGGTTCTTGGAGTTCTGAGAGTTCTCATTGATCAGAGCGATCTTCATTGCGAATAACCTTTCTATTTCTAACTTGCGGTGAAATACGGACTGTTTTGCCTGATAGAAGCCAAAGCCAATCCTTATCTCACTGCAACTCAAATGAAAAACGATTGGGTGAAACCTGATGTGGGCAGTTGCGGCGACGCTTATTGAGGCTGCTTTCCAATGTATGCGAGGATTCCGCCGTCGACATAGAGGATGTGGCCGTTGACGAAGTTCGACGCGTCGGAAGCCAAGAACACGGCGGGGCCCTTCAGATCCTCGGGCGTGCCCCAACGGGCGGCCGGCGTCTTGGCAATGATGAACTGGTCAAACGGGTGACGGCTGCCATCGGGCTGCTTCTCGCGCAGCGGTGCGGTCTGCGGCGTGGCGATGTAGCCGGGCCCAATGCCGTTGCACTGGATATTGGCCTCGCCAAATTCCGAGCAGATGTTCTTGGTGAGCATCTTCAGGCCGCCCTTGGCCGCGGCATAGCCGGCGATGGTCTCGCGGCCCAGCTCACTCATCATCGAGCAGATGTTGATGATCTTGCCGTGGCCCTTGGCGATCATGCCGGGCAGGCAGGCCTTGGACACGATAAACGGTGCGTTGAGGTCAATATCGACGACGCGGCGGAAGTCCTCGGCGCTCATGTCGAGCATCGGGGTACGCTGGATGACGCCAGCGTTGTTGACCAGGATATCGGGCGTGGTGCCAAAGTCGGCCTCGATCTTGGCGATGAGCTCGGCGACGACGGCCTCGTCGGTGACATCGGCAACATAGCCGTGAGCGTCAAAGCCCAGCTCGCGGTAGTGCTTCTCGGCCTCGGCTACCTTGTCGGCGTGACGTGCGTTAAAGGCGATCTTGGCGCCGGCCTCTCCGAGCGCCTCGGCGATAGCCATGCCAATGCCATAGGTGGCGCCGGTTACCAGTGCGACCTTGCCGTCCAGACGGAAGCTGTCCATAAGATCAGACATAGCGATCCTTTCAAAAGAAACGTTCATCTATATAAGTCTTGCTTTTCATACAAGGTCAGTATAGGAGAAGAGGAGGATTTAAAAATCAGATTCTCCTAAAATCAGGTGAACGTTCACTTTTAAAAGGTAAACGGTGATCTCGCCCTTGCCGCGCGGACGTTTATTCGCTCTGTGCCTGCGCGCCTTCTGCGATCATGTTGCGGTTGTACACCAGATGCAAATACATCGCGTCGTGCGCTGCGGTGGGGTTGCGCGCGGCGATGGCATCGGCCACACCACGGTGGGTGCGGATGGTCTCCTCAACCAGCTTTTTGCCGGTCACGTCAATAAACAGGGGGACGGATGCCTTGAGCACGCCCATCAGGCGGGGAACGACGAGGTTTCCGGAGCTCTCGGCAATGGCATTGTGGAACGCGGTGTCGGCGGCGGAGTAATCCTCACCGGCCTCGGCCAGGCGCTCGGATTCGTCGCAGAGCTCTTTGATACAGACGACCTGGTCGTTGGTTGCGTGCTCGGCTGCCATGCGTGCCATCTGCGGCTCGATCATAAAGCGCACCTCGAGTAGGTCGCGCGCCAGACGCTGCTTGTCGTCGATAAAGGTAAAGCCCAGCGGGTCGTCGGCAACGCCGGGGTTTGACGCCACATAGGTGCCCGAACCCTGCTTAATGCGCACGATATTGCGCGACTGCAGCAACTTCATGGCCTCGCGCACGGTGCTCCTGCCGGCGCCCAAGCGCTCGACCAGCACGGTTTCCTTAGGTAGGCGATCGCCTTGCTCAAGGTGTTCATCCAGAATCAATTGAATGATTTTCTCCGATATTTGCTCGGGGAGTCCCGATTCGGCGCGGGCCATAGCTATACCTTTCATTACAAAATTCATCTGAGCTATTTTAGCGCACCACGGATGCGATATTGGCCGCTGGATTTGAGTCGGGCGGCTTAGATATACCGTTCGCAGCGCAAATACGACCGTTTACCAAATACATCAGATGTATTTCGAACAGATTTCAAAATGAAACATCAGACCTTCCCAAAACACGCTATAGTCATCAGACGAATTCAAAAGGTCTGATGAATTGGAGGAAAGATGTCAGACCCAACGTTTATGGCTGATCCCACCAGGCTAGTCATCGCCGCCATCGTGGGCATCGCGCTGCTGCTTGCGCTCATCATCAAGTTCAAGCTGCACCCCGTGCTTTCGATGATGGTCTCGGCGCTCGCGATCGGCATCGGCGCCGGTATGCCGCTCGACCTGGTGGCGGACACTGTCACCAAGGGCGTGGGTACCACGCTGCAAAACATCGCCCTGCTCATCGGCCTTGGTTCGATGTTTGGCCAGATTCTCGAGGAGAGCGGCGGCGCCAAGAAGATCGCCCAGACCTTTATCGATACCTTTGGGCAGGGTCACTCCAGCTGGGCGCTGGGCATTACCGGTCTGGTCATCGGCACTACGGTGTTCTTTGAGGCCGGCGTAGTCGTTTTGATTCCGCTTGCGTTTAGCGTGGCATCGCAGACCAAAAAGTCGACGCTCTACTACGGCATCGCGCTGCTCGCGGGACTTGCCGCTGGCTATGCGTTTGTGCCGCCATCGGCCGGGTCGGTTTTGGTCGCCGGCACGCTCGGTGTCGACCTGGGCACCATGATCCTCGTCGGTATCCCCACCGCCTTCATCGCCATGGCGATTGCCGGCGTCATCTGGGGCCGCAACGTGGGCGGTCGCATTTTTACCGATGTTCCGGAGCACTTTACCTCTGCCGAGGGTGCGAGCGACGAAAAGGAGCTTCCCTCCTTTGGCATGGTGCTCGCGATCGTACTCACGCCGCTTTGCCTGATTCTGCTGGGCACGCTGTCCTCTTATATCCCCATGCCCGCCGAGCTCGCCTCGATTCTCGCCTTCCTGGGCAAGCCGTTCGTCGCTTTGACGCTCGCCACGCTCGTCGCGATGTATCTGCTGGGCGCGCGCCGCGGCTACTCCGGCGCCGAGCTCAAGGCCCTGCTCGACCGCTCTCTTAAGCCCGTCGGCATGATCTTGCTGGTTATCGCCTGTGGCGGCGTCATTCGCTGGATGCTGCAAGACTGCGGCTTGGGCCAGGTTATCGGCCCTATGCTCGAGGCCTCACCGCTGCCTTTGGTGGTCGTTGCCTTTTTGATTGCCGTCATGGTGCGTGCCTCGGTCGGCAGCTCCATCGTCGCCATGACCATGGCATCGGGCATTATGGCCGCCATGCCCGCGGTTGCCGGAGCCTCGGTGCTCATGCGTGCCGCTATCTGTCTTGCCATCTGCGGCGGTGCCACGGCCCTCTCGCACGTCAACGATGCCGGTTTCTGGATGTGCTCCTCGTTCCTGGAGATTGACGAGAAGACTACCCTCAAGTCCTGGACCGTTATGGAGACGCTCATCGGCCTTTCGGGTCTTGTCTGCGCCCTGGTGATTTCGTTCTTCGCCTAGTTCGCGTAGCTAAGCATCTTTCGCCGAGTGCATCGCTCGGTACCCATTTACACCTGATTCATTAACCAACGATTGGTACAACCGTTCAATTCAAAAGAGGAGAGCATCATGGACGAGAAGACCAAGGCACAGATTCAGCAGGAGGCAGCCGACCTGGTTGCCAAGCTGCAACCGCGTTCCGGCAAGTTCCGCACCATCAGCCCCGAGATGGACCCGCTGCGTCTGGGCTCCGGCTGGACGATCGAGGACCTGGACAAGCCGCAGGTCATCATCGAGTCGACCTTTGGCGATTCGCACCCGGGTTCTGCCGGCCTGTTCGAGCTGGTCGAGGAGGTGCGCGCTGGCGTTGCCGAGGCTGGTGGCCACGGCGCCCGTTACTTCTGCACCGACATTTGCGACGGTGAGGCCCAGGGCCACGACGGCATCAACTACTCGCTGCCCAGCCGCGACATGATCGCCAACATGATCGAGATCCACGCCAAGGCCACCCCGTTCGATGCCGGTGTCTTCGTTGCCAGCTGCGATAAGGGCCTGCCCGCGAACCTCATGGCCATGGGCCGCATCAACATCCCCTCCATCGTCGTCACCGGCGGCGTCATGGATGCCGGCCCCGACCTGCTGACCCTGGAGCAGCTCGGCGCCATCTCGGCCCGCTATGAGCGCGGCGAGATCTCCCGCGAGGAGCTCGAGTTCGCCAAGCATAACGCCTGCCCCAGCTGCGGCGCCTGCTCCTTTATGGGCACCGCCTCGACCATGCAGGTTACCGCCGAGGCCCTGGGCCTTATGCTTCCCGGTACCGCCCTGCTGCCCGCAACCAGCTCCGATCTGCGTGAGTTTGCGCGCGAGGCTGGCCGTCAGTCCGTGTGGCTCTCCGAGCACAACCTGTGCCCCCGCGACATCGTGACCAAGGAGTCCTTCGAGAACCTCATCATGGTCCACGGCGCCATCTCCGGTTCCACCAACTCGCTGCTGCACATTCCCGCGATCGCCCGCGAGTTTGGCATCGAGATGTCCGCCGACGATTTCGATCGCCTGCACCGTGGCGCCCACTACCTGCTCAACGTTCGCCCCGCAGGCGAGTGGCCGGCGCAGTTCTTCTACTATGCAGGTGGCGTGCCGCGCATCATGGAGGAGATCAAGTCGATGCTTCACCTCGATGTCATGACCGTCACCGGCAAGACTCTCGGCGAAAATCTCGAGGACCTCAAGAACAACGGCTACTACGAGAAGTGCGGTCGTTACCTTGAGAAGTGGAATCTCAAGCGCGAGGACATCATCCGTCCGTTTGACCAGGCCTTCGGCACCGACGGTTCCATCGCCATCCTCCACGGCAATCTTGCTCCCGAGGGCGCGGTCGTCAAGCACACCGTCGTTCCGCGCGAGATGTTCCAGGCTACGCTCAAGGCCCGTCCGTTCGACTGCGAGGAGGACGCCATTCACGCCGTCCTGACGCATGAGGTCAAGCCCGGCGATGCCGTTATCATTCGCTATGAGGGCCCCAAGGGTTCCGGAATGCCCGAGATGTTCTACACCACTGAGGCTATCGCCAGCGATCCCGAGCTGGGTGCGAGCATTGCCCTGATCACCGATGGCCGCTTCTCCGGCGCCTCCAAGGGCCCGGCTATCGGTCACGTTTCGCCCGAGGCTGCCGTGGGCGGACCGATTGCCCTGATCGAGGAAGGCGACCTTATCCGGATCAACATCCCTGAGCGCTCGCTGTCCATCGTGGGCATCGCCGGCAAGGAGATGGAGCCGACCGAGGTCGACGCTGTCCTGGCTGAGCGCCGAGCCACTTGGAAGCCCAGGGCTAATCGCTATACCTCCGGCACGCTCAAGTTCTTTACCGAGCATGCGGTTTCCGCCATTCAGGGTGGCTACATGGAGTAGCGCCCGTGCGCATCGATTCCCTCTCATAGATGTGCGGCACAAAGAGCCCCGAGCTCACACGAGCTCGGGGCCTTTTTCGTCTGGATTGGGGACGCATAGCTGGACGTAAACAATTTGCGTCTGGTAATAAGCGTACGAAAGCGCAATTTACGTCTTAATTTCGGACGCAAATCAAGACGAAAACCGTTTACGTCTGCTTTAAATCCGTATGAAAACGGTTTTCGTCTTGCAGGGCAGTTGCCGTTTCTACAGTTCAACTTCCAGTTCGGCTTTGTGTTCGCAGAGGTAGTCGCGCATGTAGGGGATGGCAAATGAGACCTTGCCGTACGAAGGAGCCTCGATAATCGATTCTCTTAACAGGCGGCTGCGGACGGAGCTCACCTGTTGAGGCGTTCTGTTTAGGGCATCGGCAACCATGCTGGTCGAGCTCGTCTGCCCCAAAGATGCCATGCTCAGCAGATAAGCGATGCACGTGGGCGGAATGCGCTGTAGCGCGGGCTCAATCACCATGGCACAGAAGCGTTCGCGTGCCGTTGCAATGCCGCGCTCGGCTTCTTCTTCTCCAATAATCGGTGTATGTGCGCGTCTTGCCAACTGCCATGCGTAGTATCCAACGAGTTGGATCATGAAAGGATAACCTTGCGTTGCCTCGGCAAGTTGGCCGGCAATACCTGGCTGCAACTCCATGCCAGACGCTTCAATGGTTTCCTCGAGGGAGTACGACACTTCGGTTACTGCCACAGCCTTCAGGTCAAAGGGGAGGGCACGGCGCAAAAACGTAAGTGTCTTTCCGTTGATGATGCTTTCAATCATCGAAGGAAGCCCAGCAAAAACAAAGGCGATATCAAGGTCTTCGCCGATAACCTGCTGAATCGCAATGGAGAGCGTTCGGACCTCATCGAGCTCTGCGTCTTGAACTTCGTCAAGAGTGATGAGCAGACCGTTTCCATTCTTGGATATTGTCTGTCTCATGGCGTCGCGTAGCGATGGGCCGATTCGCTCAATATCTATGCTGCCGATGGATATGCCAGCTACGGTGGGCTCAAACCTGGCGTGTTTGGCCTGGAATTTGGGCTGCAGCTGTTCGAGAATGCGCTGGCAAAGTCCCTCAGTTGCGACCTCTTTTATGACCGTCCAGCCACGGCTTTGCGCCAAACGTGAGCACTCGTCAAGGAGGACCGTCTTGCCCGTTCCACGGACGCCGGCTATGCGCATTAGGCGCCCCGGGGCACCAGGCCCGTTGACGAGGCCCTCATTGAATTCTTCGAGCACATCTTCGCGGCCGATAATCGTGGGAGGTGTTTTACCTGCTGTGGGCTTAAAAGGGTTTGTTTGCATGTGAGCCACCTTTGCTCAAGATATAGCAAGATATAGCAAAGTATAGCAAGATATAGCAAAGTATAGTGAGATATAGCAACGTATAGCGCTGTTTGCGGGTTCTTACGGTGGTGCTATTTTCCAAATGCCGCGCGCACAAAGCGCTGGGCGAACAGCTTGTTGGCAACTCACGAGGGCTCGGGGTGCCAATTTGGGGTGCAGTAGTGCTGCGCCACGAAAAGGGCCTATCTACTACGTTTAAGCCGCAGGGGTCAACCATAGTCGGCTTTTTCGAAAATCGACAAGCTGTCTACCTGCGGTTTTGTTTTCACGGTTTTCGGTATGGCCGAGGCTCTCCGCGTTAACGTAGTAGATGGGCCCCTTTTGTGGCAAGGGGCCGACCTGCGGGCCAGGGTAGCTAAAAGAGACCCGTCCCAAAAAGACTGTTGGAAGTTGCGGTGGAATAGTTCCTGTTTTTGCTGTTGAAGGCTTTGAGCAGGAACTATTCCACCGCAACTTATGAGGGGGCGGGGGATGCGATAGTATTACGTGGTGATATTCGACAAACCGTGGGCTTCATCCGAGGGCTTTATGGAACAACACCAGCATTATCAGAGCCTGCAAGACCAGGCGTACAACGCATTGCGGTCCAAGATCATCTATGCCGAGCTCAAGCCCGGCACGCGCCTTTCGGCGATTGGTCTGGAAAAGGAGACGGGAATCGGACGCACGCCCATTCGCGAGTCCTTTGTGCGCCTGCGTGAGCAGGAGCTGGTGGAAACGCGTCCCAAAAGCGGCACCTACGTCTCTAAGATCAGCATGGAACGCGCCGAGAACGCTTGTTTCTTGCGCGAAAAACTCGAGAGAAGCGTGCTCATTAAATGCTGCTCTGCCGCCACACCCGAGCAGAAGTGTCGGCTCGAGCAGATTCTTGCCGAGTCCGAGTCGCTCGACCATGGCGAAACGCGCCGTTTCTTTGACCTGGATAACCTGTTCCATGAGACATGTTTTGAGATTGCCGGTCGTCACATGTTGTGGGATTGGATGAAGAGCATCAACACGCATTTTGAGCGATACAACTGGTTGCGTATGGTGTCGCAGGATCTGGATTGGGAGCCGATTCGTCGGCAGCATCGCCGGATTCTCGAGGCCATTAAGAGGGGCGATACCGATGCGGCGAGTTATCTGGCAGAGACGCACTTGCACCTGATGCCCGAGGAGCAGGGCCCGGTTATCGCCGTGCATCCCGACTATTTTGAGCTGTCCAAAGACTCGTTCATCTAATCAATCCCCATATAAAGTTGTGGTGAAATAGGGACTGTTTTGCGGCCTAGGTGGCGCAAACAGTCCCTATTTCACCGCAACTGCGTTGGGGCGTAACCAGGGTACGAAAACGCTGCGGCGCCGCTTGGAGGAACGGGCCGGAAGCAAGGGTCCATTTCTCCAGACGGCGCCGCATTCGTTTTGGCGCTCTGGGCTATGTTGGGGCAAAGATTCAGCTGAGGGAAATAAAGCGGCTCGGGGGCGTGTCGCTTCCGTCACGTTCTATCAGCATACAAGACGGTTTTGGTTCTTGTTCGTGACGGAAACGGCGCGCTTCCGAGCCGCTTTAAAAGAAAGGGGGCGAGGTCTAGGGCACGCCCCCTTTCGCGATAGAGAGCTAAACCTAGCCGCGGACCTTCTTGACGACGTCCATGGCCTCGCGGGCGATCTGCTCGACCTTGGAGAAGTCGCCGTCGGCAAACAGGGCCGGCTTGACCATCCAGGTGCCACCGCAGGCGATGATGGCGGAGGAGCTCAGGTACTCCTCGACGTTGGCGGTGCTCACGCCGCCGGTAGGCATAAAGCGGTGGCCGACAAACGGAGCGGCGAGGGCCTTGATGGTGTTCAGGCCGCCATACTGGGACGCGGGGAAGAACTTGGTGACCTTGAGGCCCAAGTTCTCGGCGGCGGTGACCTCGGAGGGGGTTACAGTGCCGGGAAGGACAGGCAGGTCGATATCGATGCAGTGCTTCACGACGTCCTCGTTGTAACCCGGGGAGACGATGAACTTGGCACCGGCGGCGCGGGCTTGCTCAACCTGCTCGACGGTCAGGACGGTGCCGGCGCCAACGCACATCTCGGGCTCGGCCTCGGCCATAGCGGCGATGCACTCGGCGGCGCAGGCGGTGCGGAAGGTGACCTCGGCGGACTTCATGCCAGCTGCCATAAGGGCGTGGGCGAGCGGAGCGGCGTCCTCGACCTTGTCGAGCACAACGACCGGCACGATGCCCAGGGACTCAAGCGTGGTGTAGAACTGATCGAACATGATGTTCCTTTCGATGTGTGGCGCGCATGGGCGCGTGATTGCCAAATGTGCTGGTCAGGAGCCGATTTTGGATTGGTTATCGGAGGCACTGCTTGGGGTTCAAGCAATTCCAAAACCGGCTGCTCGACCAGTCATGTAGGGAATGCCAGGCAAAACCGGAATGGGACTGGTGGTTTTGCCCGGCCGGAGGAATCGGGGAGCGGGCCGCAGGGGTATGGGATTGGAAAGCTGCGGTCCGCGGAATGGAGACGGACTAGCGCGCGACGCGGGTGCCACCGTCGGCAGCTGATGCCACGGCTGCGATCTCGTCTGCGGTCACCAAGTTGGAATCGCCCTTGATGGTGAGCTTGAGGATCGAAGCCGCAATCGCGTAGTTGACGGCATCCTGCGGGTCAAAGTCGTTGATGAGGGCATGGACGAGGCCGGCGTTGAAAGCGTCGCCGGCGGCAACGCCCTCGAGTACGTGTACGTCGTGAGCAGGGGAGAACCAGTGCTCGCCACTCTCGGCGTCAAAGAGCATGCCCATCCAGATGGAGCGCTCGACGCAGGAGATGTTGCGGACGACCGAAGCGACCTTTTTGCAGCCGTACTCGGCGCAGATCTGACGGGCCATCTCGACGTAGGTGTCGCGCTCCTCGATGCCATGGGCAAGGGAACCAGAGACGCAGGTCATGCCGAGGCCGGCGGGCGCATCCTCGTCGTTGGCGATGCAGATGTCGACGAGCGGCAGGAGTTCCTTCATGGTGGCCTGCGACTTCTCGGGCGACCACATCTTGCCGCGATAGTTCACGTCGCACACGGTGGTGATGCCCTTGGCGCGGCAGGCGGCGAGCGCATCCTTGCAGGCGGCGGCCATCTCATCGGAGACGGCGGGGGTCACGCCGGAGAAATAGAAGACATCGATGCCCTTGAGGATCTCGTACCAGTTAAAGACGTCGCGCTTGGCCATGTTGATGGCAGAGTACTTGCGGTCGTAGACGCAACCGTTACCGCGCTGCGAGGCACCGACCTCAAACACATAGGAGCCAAGACGGTCGCCCTGACGCACGACGCGCGTGGTGTCGACGCCGTAGGCCTTCAGCGAACGCAGGGCGCACTCGCCCAGACGGTTGGCCGGGACAACGGAGACGTAAGCGGCCTTGTCGCCCTGGTAGGCCAGGGAAAGCGCAGTGTTGGCCTCGGCACCGCCGTAGCGGACGTCAAACTCGGTTGCCTGCTCAATACGCAGGTGGTCTTTGGGCGAGAGTCTCATCATGATCTCGCCGAAGGTAAGAACCGTTTTACCCATGGTCGCGCAGCTCCTTTTACTCGTGCGTACACCTTTGATATGGCGTTGGCACGCAGGTGCCAAGACGGTAGGGTGCGTCTTTGCACCTGCGTGCCAACGCTCACCGAAATCGGTTTACGAAATCGGTTTCGTTTCGAGTTGTAGTATACTCACCTACAGCGTTTTGCAACCGAGATTTTTAAAAAAATGCCTAAAATGGCTCAGATCGCCGACAATTGGGAAACGGGGTGCGCTATGGCGCAGATGAGAATCAAGGACATTGCCGCCGAGGCGGGCGTGAGCCCGGCCACGGTCTCGCGCTATCTCAACAACCGCCCCGGGCAAATGACCGAGGAGACCCGTGCCCGCATTGCCGAGGTCATCGAGCGCACCGGCTATCGCCCGCGTGCCGCCGCGCGCAATCTACGCAGCTCGCGCACCAACCTCATCGGCGTGATCCTGGCCGACATCGCCAACCCGTT
>CAJMOM010000046.1:0-11083 GCA_905215005.1 uncultured bacterium
GCCGCCTTTGGTGCTGGGCGCGCAGACCGGCGAGGACATCCTGGACATGTGCGCGGCCCCCGGCGGCAAGACGACGCAGATCGCCGCCCTCGCCCAGGGACAGGCACACCTCACCGCCTGTGAGATGAGCATCCCCCGCGCCGAAAAGCTCGAGTCGAACCTCCATCGCCAGGGCGCCAAAAACGTGCCCGTCATGCGCATCGACGCACGCGAGCTCGACGAGTTCTTCCGCTTTGACCGCATCCTGCTCGACGCTCCCTGCACCGGCACGGGCACCGTCATCAGCGGCAACGAGAAAAGCCTGCGCGGCCTCACCGAGCAGTTGCTGAGCAAGTGCGCCCGCTCGCAGCGAGCACTTCTGGACCGCGCCATGGGTGCCCTTAAACCGGGCGGCACGCTCGTCTATTCCACCTGTTCGATCTTGCCGCAGGAAAACGAGGACGCCCTGCAAGAAGCCCTCGACAAGCACATGGACTGCGAGCTTATCCCCCTCGACGGCACGCCAAGCGAAAGTGAAGCACGCCGCGCCCAGGAAGCTGGTGAGGAGCCGCGCATCGAGTCCAACGCCCTGACCGAGGCCATTGCCGCGGGTCAGGTATCGGCCATCGCCAACGGCCTGCCCGGCACGCTAACCATTCCGCCCAGCCGCGACTTTGAGGGCTTCTACATTGCCCTGATCCGAAAACGCAGCTAGCGCACGGATCCAAAACTCAACAAGCTATCTCTGTGCGCGTTTGCCCTGCTGGTCGCGATGCTGTTTAAGCATCGCGCGCTCTTTGCGTTCGGCTCTTTTGCCCTTAATGGCCGTGACCACAAAGTAGATGACCGCGGCGGCAACGATTGCGGCCACACACAGGCCAATCGAGCCAAACATTGCTGTCAATTCCATACCGCGTCACCTCTCTTTTAAACGGGACTTTCAAGATAGCACCTCGATACCCGCCACCACAGCTCCTTCACGTTCACCAGCCCTTCGGTCTAACGGATGGCGCGGCGGGGAAAAATCAACTCGTCAAACGATTTAGCATTCGCAATTCCGGCTGCATAGCGCCGGCCGTCATCACATAGAATCGAGCCTCCATGGATACCCTCAACGACCTAAACGAGCGCGTCGACGCCTTCGTCGGCACCAGCTCCTTCGACACGCCTGCCGCGGCAAACGACCAAGCTCCCATCGATGTGCCCGCCGAGGTTCACGAGGATATCGTCGCCTCGGTCGATTTCTCCGAGGTCGAGCTCGCAGACGAGTTCACCGAGCCCCAGGCAGCCGTGACCCCCAACGGGCTGCTCCCCATGGAGCCGCTGCCCATCGACGGACGTCTGCGCAAGGCCGCCCTTCGCATGCCCGACGAGATCGAGGAGGCCAGCGGCTTTACGCTCTTCGGCCGTCGTATCAAATCGCTCATCTACACCACCGATGTCGCGGTTATCCGCAACTCCAACGCCGACGCCGTCTTTGCGGTCTACCCTTTCACGCCGCAGCCCGCCATTACGCAGGCACTGTTGACCGTCGCCGAGTGCCCGGTCTTTGTAGGCGTGGGCGGCGGAACTACGACCGGCAAGCGCTCCGTGCAGATGGCAGCCGTCTCCGAGATGCAGGGCGCGGCGGGCTGCGTGGTCAATTCCCCCGCCACTGCCGAGATGGTCGAGCACATCACCAACATCGCCGACATCCCCGTCATCGCCACGGTTGTACGTTGCGACGATGATGCGCATGCCAAAGTGCGCGCCGGAGCCAAGATTCTCAACATCGCCGCCGGCAAAAACACGCCCCAGGTCCTACGCGAGCTGCGCGAGCACTATCCCAACCTGCCGCTCATCGCGCCGGGCGGCAAGACGCCCGAGAGCATCCGTGAAACCATCGCCGCCGGCGCCAACGCCATCATCTGGACGCCGCCTTCGGCCCAGCAGCTACAGACCGACATGATGCAGCGTTATCGCAAGATGAAGGAAGACGCCACACCTGTCATCTCGCGCGACGATGTGCCCATTATCGACCAGGTCGCCGCCGCCGAGGTCAGCCAGGTCGAGAACATGAATCCCGACGTGCCGATTCCCGACGAAGTCATCGAGCGCGTCGCTTCGATCCACGAGCGCGTCGAGGAGCATCGCGCCAACCGCGGCCTTAAGCCGTCATTGCACGGCTTTTTCTTCCGCGGAAAGAAACGCTAGCAAAACATCTTGGCCCGCCCCACAAACGTGAGGCGGGCCGTTTTCGTTTGAACAATCATGCAGCGATGTGATGGGGCAAATTAATCCACGCGCTTATCGCCCATAAAGAAGAGCGCCACCGTACCAGGTCCGGTATGCGAGCCAATCAGAGTACCGATGTCATTGATCTCAATCTTGCCTTTAAGCTGCGGAACCTGTTCCTCAATCAGCGCCGCAACTGCCTCGGCATCCTCACGGCACGCCGAGTGCGACATGATGCACTTACCCGAATAATCCACACCGTCCTGCACGTGTGCCATCATGGTCTTGGCCATCTCGGAAATCGCGCGCTTCTTAGTGCGAATCTTCTCACGTGGCGACAGCTTGCCATCGCAATCGACCGTCATAAGCGGGCAAATCTTAAGCGCCGTGCCGATGATCGCACTCGCAGCCGAAATGCGACCGCCTCGTAGGTAGCTCGACAGATCGGTCGAGAAGAACCAGTGGTGCAGGTTGAGTTTGTGCTCCTCGATCCAGGCAGCCGTCTCGTCGAGTGAAGTCCCGCTATCGCGCACGTCGGCGGCATATTCCAGCAACAGGCCAAAGCCCGAAGACGCCGCCAGCGAATCGATGACGCGCACCTTGCCGCCCTGGGGATAGCGATCCGCGAGCATCTGCGCCGCAACGCAGGCCGATCCATACGTGCCCGAAATACCCGACGACAACGTCAGGTGCAGCACGTCTTTACCCTCGGCAACAAACGGCTCCCAAAACTCCTCGTACTCACCCACGCTCACCTGAGACGTCTTGGGCATGGCGCCCGCGGCAATCTGGGCAAAAAACTTGTCCGGCGTTATCGACTGATACAGATCGTCCGTATAGACAACATCGTCGATCTCGTAATGAAAACACACGACAGGGATATTGCGCGACGCAAAGAACTCACGGGTTCGGTCGGCGGCGGATTCACAGGTCAGGACAAAATCACTCATATGAGGCTCCTTACTCATTGCTGCGCAAATTATCGCACAGTGAGCCTACATACGGTACATATGTCCACTATTTACCAAATCGAACCAAAAATAGCGAACATCTTTACCACCATCGTTTCCACCGACCCCACGCATAAATATCTGAGAAAACACCCTCTGTCGTCTCCACCCAACCGACACATCTACCTTCACTAAATCGATTTACCAAACCGTTCAGCCGACAATTCATCCGCTGGCGCAAAATCGAAACAAAAGCGGCGCATACTGATAAACGTTTGACGCTGTTTATCAGTTTTACCAGCTCCATCGGAAGGTGTTTCATGGTCGCATTCGATCGCAACCCGCAAGACTTTAAGTATCTGCGCCTGCTGTCGAGACAGTTCCCCACCGAACAATCCGCGTTTACCGAAATTATCAACCTCTCGGCCATCCTCAACCTGCCCAAAGGCACCGAGCATTTTATGAGCGACGTGCACGGCGAGTACGAAGCCTTCATGCACATCCTCAACAACTGCTCGGGCGTCGTGCGCGAACATGTCGACGAGATCTTTGGCGACACGCTCTCCTTTGACGAGAAGGGCGAGCTGTGCACGCTCATCTACTACCCGCGCGAGAAGATCGAGCTAGTCCGCAGCCAGCGCGAGGACTCGCCCACCTGGTACAGGACGGTGCTTGACCAGCTCATCATGGTCGCTCGCTCGCTTTCAAGCCGCTACACGCGCTCCAAGGTGCGCAAGGCCATCCCACGCGACTACGCCTATATCATCGACGAGCTGCTGCACACGCACCCGGACGAGAACAACTATCGTGTGCGCTATCACGAGCGCATCGTGGAGTCCATCCTAGAGACCGCAAGCGCCGACGACTTTATCGAGTCGCTTGCCTCGCTCATCAAGCGCCTGGCCGTCGACCACCTACACCTGGTGGGCGATATCTTCGACCGTGGCGGCGGCGCTGCCAAGATTATGGACCGCCTGCTCACCTACCATTCGCTCGACATCCAGTGGGGCAACCACGACGTGCAGTGGATGGGCGCGGCGGCCGGTGAGCCCGCCTGCATCGCCACGGTGCTGCGCAACAACCTACGCTACGACAATTACGAGATCCTTGAGAACGACTACGGCATCTCGCTGCGTGAGCTTGTCGCCTTTGCCGATGCCACCTACACCGCCGGCGAGTCCATCACCCCGCTGATCAAGGCCATCAACGTGCTGCTCTTTAAGCTCGAGGGCCAGATTATCCAGCGCCACCCCGAGTTCGATATGACCAACCGCCTGTTACTCGACAAGATCGAACACGACACCGGCACGGTCACGCTCGCCGACGGCAGCGTGTGGCCGCTCACGACCAACGACTTCCCCACCGTCGACCCGGCGGACCCCTATACGCTCACGCCCCAGGAGCAGCACATCATCGACAAGCTCGTGTCCGAGTTTGTCACCGCCGATCACCTGCATCGCCATATCGATTTCCTCTATTCCCACGGCTCGATATACAAGGTCGCCAACGGCAACCTGCTCTTCCATGGCTGCGTGCCGCTCAACGAAGACGGCACCTTTAGCAGCATGAACTGCCTGGGAACCTGGCACGCTGGCCGCGATTATCTCGATTTTTGCGACCACATCGCCCGCCGCGCCTGGCGCGTGGGCGACCGCGACGCCCTCGACTGGATGTGGTACCTGTGGATTGGCTTTAACTCACCCGCCAGCGGACGCCTGGTGCGTACCTTTGAGCGCGCCTATATCGCCGATAAGAGCACCTGGGTCGAGCCAATGGATCCGTACTTTACGCTTACCAAGTCGCCCTCAGTCTGTGACGACATCATGCGCGAGTTTGGCGTCGCGCCCATGGCATGTTCACCGACCGGCCACATCATCAACGGCCACACGCCCGTTAAAACCACCAAGGGCGAGCAGCCCATCCGCGCCGAGGGCAAGCTGCTGGTCATCGATGGCGGCTTCTGCCGCGCTTACCATCCCAAGACAGGTATCGCCGGCTATACGCTCATCTCGAGCTCGCGCGGCTGCCGCCTCAAGTCGCACCGGGCCTTTACGACGGTTGCCGAGGCACTCACGCGCAACGCGGACATCGAAAGCGAGACCAACCGTTTTGACCAAGCAGACCGTCGCCGCATGGTGAGCGACACCGATACTGGCGCCAAGATCCGCAGTCAGATCCAGGACCTGCGCCAGTTGCTCGATGCATATAGAAACGGTGCTATCGAGGGGCGCGCCTAACACCACCCGCGGGGATTGGCTAAACTTGCTAAGTTTGTCATCCCCGCGGCGCTTCGGCGCCAGCTTAAGGCAGGTACCATGCAAAAGCTCCTTGCGCAGATCATGAAATTTGGCGTCGTCGGTGTCATTGCCACGGTTATCGACTTTGGCATTATGAATCTGCTCCACTACGGTCTGGGCCTCAACATCCTAATCGCCAACACCAGCGGCTTTATCGTCTCGCTCATCTTTAATTACGTCGCCAGCATGAAGTACGTGTTTGCGCACAAGGAAGGCATGAGCCGCCGCCGCGAGTTCATCATCTTTGTCGTGCTGTCCGTGATCGGTTTGGTGCTCAACGACGGCATCGTGCTGGCGCTCAACGCCGGTCTGGGGCTCGAGGCCAATATCGCCAAGATCTGCGCCACCGCGCTTGTCATGGTCTACAACTTTGTGACCCGAAAGATCTTCCTGGAGGGCGACGAGACCAAGTAACTCGCAACCTTACAACCTTACGATGCCCACGGACAATGCGCGCTCAGTACAGTATCGCCCGTGGGCATCGTTCGTTTACGGGCCATTTTTCAACGTCTGCGGATTAGCTCTTGAGAATTTGACGAGTTCGTATAGTTCTTGGCAAAGACCTTACGTTTCCCTTGCAAAAGCTCTAAAGTATCCTCTGCTCGATTCATCAACGCATTGGATGTGATTACGTGCGCAAGGCGCTGGCACAACCTCATACCAAGCAGTTCCTCAAGTTTGCCGTCGTGGGTCTTATCTCCTTTGGCATCGACTGGGGCATGCTCATTGCGCTCGTCGAGCTGTTCCACCTCGACTTTTTGATGAGCACCACGGTTTCGTTTATCACGTCCGTCGTGGTCAACTACTGGCTCAGCATGAAGTACGTGTTCGACCACCGCGAGGGCATGAGCCGCAAGCGCGAGTTCACGATCTTCACCATCCTGTCGGTGATCGGCCTGGGCCTCAACGACCTGTACATGTTTGTGGGTGTCACGTTTTTGAGCATCGGCTACCAGGCCATGAAGGCCATCGCAACGTTCCTCGTCACCTGGTACAACTACTTCAGCCGCCGCTTCTTCCTCGAGGGTGCACGGTCGTAGTCGATTCACTATTTGCTTGAATGTATAACCGGTTGGAATTCCCGTTCCAACCGGTTTTTTGTTTGCCGAGAGACCCAGCGGCCAGTCCCATTCGCATGAAAAACGGGCGGTCCGGATGTTGGTCCGAATCGCCCGTTTGATGCAATATGTCGAGGCTCCTAGCCTGTCACGTAATACCAGACCACGCTGTCGCCATTGGAGAGAACGTAGTTACTGCAGGCCGTCATGGGCGTTGTGCCGTTGACGGAGTACATCCAGCCGCTCGTGCCGCCGTACTGTTTCTCGGCCAAACCGCCAATCGCGGAGACATACGTGCCGTACGATGAGCCGCGTGCGTTGACAGAAAGGCCCAGCGCGCACAGGGCATCGTAAACGGTGGCGCCTTCGTTAAAGGTAAAGGTGCCGCCAGAAGACACAGGATTGCCCACAGCGCTCGATGTGACCGAAACCGTCACCGTTACGTAGTTGGACTCCTGCGAGCCGCCCTGTCCGCCCGAGGGAGCGCTTCCGCCATTAGAGCTGGAGGCCCCATCAGACGACTGACCGCCGCCCGAAGAAGCACCGCCAGACACATTGGGAGTAACGCCGGCTCCCGTATTCTGGGCAGCGGATTTATCTCCAGACTTCTTGCCGCCCTGACCATCGGACTTCTTGCTATCCGAGCTTTTATGCGATTCCTTGTCCGAAGACTCAGAATCGTCCTTGCCGTCGTTCGAACCCTTGGACTCGTCTTTTGCATCATTCGATGACTTGGAATCCTCGGAACTGGCCTCGCCCGAAGTCGCAGTCGAGCCAGACGCCCTGGTGTCCTTGGTGACGACGCTCTCCCCCGTCACGGTCTGAATGATCCAGTCGATGGACCAGGCACCGCTTGTGGAAGGATGGACGAAACCCAGCGAGACGACGATCAGAATGGTGCACGCGGCAGTCAGAACGCCAAGGAGCGCCTTGCGACGAGGGGCGGACGCCGCCGAAGCGGCGCCCTGTTGCTTTGCATCGTCGAACTGAATGAACGAGGAGTCGGGCTGTTGCCCGCTGGTCTCCTTGGGCTTATCGGGCATTACCGTCACCCTTGCCGCGCTTGGTCAGCACGAAGACGGCGATGAGCGCAAGGCCAATCACGCCGGCGGCGATGCCAACGATGGCGAGCGGGTTGGTGCCAGTCTCCTGCTCGGCAGTACTAGAGGACTTCTTAGCAGTGTTCGTGGAAGCAGCACCCGTATCGGACTTGGAATCGGACTTCTTGTCGGACTTGCTGTCCTTCTTGTCAGACTTCTTCTCGTCCTTCTTATCGGACTTATCGGAGTCCTTCTTGTTGGACTTGTTGTCTTTGGTCTCGCTCTTGGTCGACACCGTCGTCTTGGTCACCGGCTTCTTGCCCGGGGCAATAGCGCCGCCCTTCGAGCCGGAGCCAGAACCCGCGCCAGCGCCAGTGCCGGAACCAGTACCGATACCAGAACCGCCGCCATTCGAACCAGCGCCGCCATTACCGCCAGGGTTAACGGCATTCTTGGTCCACTTGGCATACAGCGTCAGGTCGGCCGTTACCGACGTGCTAAAGTCATACGCCTGCGTGCAAGCCTCATCGGTATACCAACCGCCGAAAGTGTAGCCATCGCGCGTCGGATCGGCCGGCTTGACCAGCTTGCCATCGGCCGTAGCAACAAACTTAGTGTCGCAAGCAGACCCGCCGTTGGAATTAAAGGCAACCGTCCAAGACTCAACGGCCCCGAGCTTGAACAGCGCGCCCGAGTCATTGATGTAGTACAGGTTGCCAGATGCATCGGCAATGACCGGAGAGTCGCAGTACTGGTAATGGCCAGCCGCATCATAAATCTGCGTCGCCTCTGCATCGCCGAGCGTATAGCGATACACGCCACCACCAGTAGAGTAGTTGACGTAATCCTTGCTATCCGCGCTGTTAACGGTGAAGTACACATAGGTCTTGCCGCCCTGAACACTCACCAGCGGAGTAGCAGCAATACCGTTAAATCCGGCCGGTAGTTCTTTACCGTCAGCAGCGGTGACCATCGTGGTCTTACCAGTCTTCAGGTTATAGAGAACCAGAGCAGATCCAGTAGCCGTCTGCCCACCGACAATCAAGTTGTCGCCAGAGACCGCCGGGGCGCTCATGTTATTCGTAAGACCCAGGTCGACCGTCTTCTGCTCGCCCAGCACGCCCTTCGCCGAAAGCGAAATCACATGGAGCTTTCCGTCGTGCGTCATCTGATAGAAGGTCGAGCCATTGGACGGATCGGCGACGCAGTCAGCGTTCGCAAGGGCGCCGAGCTTCATGGTCGAAACGACATCACCCGTTGCCTTATCAATGCACTTAAGCGTACCTGCGCTCGTGGGGACGATGGCGTACTTATCCGTCAGGGCAGCGCCAGTCCAATAATAGCCCTCAGCTGCGTCGATGTTCTGCCAAGAGACTTCGCCTGTGGCGATCTTGATGCGCGTAAAGGAACCGTTGACGTATTTCTTCCCATCAGCCGTGCCTACATAGACGTACTCGCCGTCCGAAACGACGGTGCAGGAGCTCTGCGTCAAGTCCGTCAAACCGGGCGTCAGCCACTTGCAGATCAGCTTGTCTGCAGTAATCGCCTGGACCGCACCGCCGTTGAGCGGAACGATGATAAGGCCATTGGTATAGATCGGACGAGAGGTATAGCTCACCTTGGAGGCAAGCGGCGCAGAGGCAACCTTTTTGCCCGTGGACGAGTCGATCTTAATGAGCTCGTTCTCGGTCGCGATGTACACAAAGCCGTTAGCGATGACAGGTTCGCTGCAGTTGGCATACTGCTGACCAGACTCGGCCTTCCAATCGAAGGCCCACTTAAGACCGGCGGCCTGCGCAGGCGTCTTGGCATCCGTTACGGTCGAACCGTTGCCGCTGTTGCCGTAGCCGGCCCACTCGGCATCCCAATCAGGAGTCGTCGCACTCGGGTCCACGACAATCTTGTCGGGATCGGGCATGGCCGAATCGTCGGTGGTATAGGCAAGCGTAACCTTATCGCCGCTCTTGAGCGTAATCTGATTGGCGCAGAGTAAGGAGGGCTCTCCATTGATATACAGGTGCCAATATTTATTGGTCGCAGCATCCCAGACATACGGCTTGTGATCGTACGGCGAAGTAACGGAATTGAGGAACCAGTATGCACCACTCTGGGAGGCCTTGTAATCAACGCGCTTTGCCTTCAGAACCGTCTCAATGAAATCCTGAGCCGTAGAGCCTTCGGGCAGAGAAACATTGCTTGCCGTGCCCCAACGCGTATTGTTCCCGTTGACATCGGGACCGATAACATCGGCGGATCCAAGCACCTGACCGGGGAGGGCATCGGCGTCAGCACCATACATAAAGGTGACGGCGTCACCCTCCTGGAGCTTGTAGGCACCGGCGCCAACGTCGGCGAACTTGCCATTTACGTAGAAGCGCCAATAGCTATTGGTCGCAGCATCATAGCCACAATAGGACTTACCATCGAAGGGCGAATAAATGCCGTTGAGGAACCAGCCCCAAGACGATTCGCCAGCATCGAGAGTAAGGCCGGTCTGCTCAAGGAGATCCTTGGCAGTAGAGCCCGCCTTGAGACTCGTCTGACCCGTCGAAGCCCAAACCTGCTGCTTGCCGTCCTTGTCCTTACCGAGGACCTGAACGGAAGCATGAACAGAATCGGACGGCAACTGGTCGCCCCAGCCACCGTAGAACCACGTGACGGTATCGCCGGCGTGGATGGTGACATTGTCTGCCGTGTAGTCGCTCGACTTGCCGTTGATGAACAGCTGCCAATAGGTCGAATAATCGAGCGGCGTACCCAGCTCAACACCGTTGTACTTAAGGCTCAGAATGAAGGAGCCCGCAGCAACGGCGTCGATGTCATTCGCCTCGAGCGCGACCTTCGTAAGGTCAAGTGCGCTCGAACCGGACGTCACCACATACTGCGTGTTATCGACCCAAGTCTGAGTCTTGCCCTGGGCATCGCGACCAATGACGGTCACATTTGCGGCAACCTGGTCCTTAACGACAGGGGACGCGCTACCAGCCGTATAGGCAAACTCAATCTTCTGCCCCTGGGTGAGCTTAACGCTGCTCGCGCCAACCGAGGAAGACGCGCCGTCGATGAACAGCTGCCAGAAGGCGTAAGTCGTCGGATCGTAGGCAAGCGTGCGGCCATCTGTCGGGGACGTAATGCTTTTGAGGTAGAAGCCGTATGCCGTGTTCGGTTCGTAATCCGCTTTAAAGCCCGTCTTCTGCTGCAGCTTAACGAAGGCATCCGCAGCCGTCGAGCCCTCGTCGAGCTTAAGCTGCGTAGGTGCCACCCAGGTCTGAGCCCTGCCGTCGGCATCGGTGCCGATGATCGAGAACGAGACCTCGACTTGCTTCTTGGCGACATCGCCGGTTTCTGTCGGGTTCTCTGTCTGGACGGCAGTCGCGGCGGCAGATCCTGCTTGGCCAGCGGATGCCGCTGAAGACTGCTCGCTCGCGGCAGGGCTCTCCCCCGTCGCCGAGCCTTCGTCGCCAGTTGCTGCCTTTGTTGCGGCGGCACTAGCTGCAGGCGCGCTCCCAGAATCCGAAACCTCGGCACCGCTCTGCTCAGCGGCA
>CAJMOM010000047.1:0-10779 GCA_905215005.1 uncultured bacterium
TGTCCGCCACGTGCACGGCCACCTGCGCCTGCGGCAGCAGCTTGCACGGAGCCGTGAGCTGCGAGAGCGTCTCGCGCTCGGCACGAATCACTTCCATCACGCGCAGCGAGGTCATAATGCCGTCTCCCGTGCGCTCGATATCGTCAAAGATCGTATGGCCCGTCTGCTCGCCGCCCAGGCTGTAGCCGCCCTCGCGCATCTTGGCATACACGTGACGGTCGCCCACGCCGCTGGTCACGGCGCTCAGACCGGCAAGCTCCAGCGACTTGACCAAGCCAAAGTTGCTGGCAATCGTCGGCACCACGGTACCGCCCGAGAGTCGCCCGTGCTTGTTCAGATACACGCCGCACACGTACAGGATCTGGTCGCCGTCTACCACGCGACCGCGCTCATCCACGGCCAGGCAGCGGTCGGCATCGCCGTCGTAGGCAAAGCCCACGTCCAGCCCCTGCTCCACCACGTGGCGCTGCAGGCGCTCCATATGCGTGGAGCCACAGTCGACGTTGATGTTGAAACCATCGGGCGCGGCATTGATCACGCGCACGTCGGCGCCGAGCGCGTCAAACACCGGCTTGGCCACCGAGGACGCCGAGCCGTTGGCGCAGTCGATGCCGATCTTGACGCCCTGCAGCGAAAAGTTCGCGCTGGCGATGAGCGAAGCAATGTAGCGATTGCGACCCTGCATGTAGTCCACCGTGGCGCCGATGTGATTGCCCGTTGCCAGCGGCACCTCGCTCTTGCCATCGATGTAATCCTCGATAAGCTCCAGTACGTCCTCGTCCATCTTAAAACCGTCGCTGTTGACGAGCTTAATGCCGTTATCGCAAAACGGGTTGTGGCTCGCACTGATCATGATGCCGCAATCGAAGCAGCCCTCCACGGTCTGATGCGCTACGCCCGGCGTGGGGATCACGTGCAGCATATAGGCGTCCGCGCCGCTCGCGACCAAGCCGCTCACCAGCGCCGCCTCGAACATATAGCTCGAGCGACGTGTGTCCTTGCCCACGATGACGCGCGCCTTGCGCTCGCGGTTGGCGCCGTAATACCAGCCCACAAAACGGCCAATCTTATAAGCGTGCTCTACCGTCAGCCCAACGTTGGCCTCACCGCGAAAGCCGTCGGTGCCAAAGTACTTCATGCGCTCTCCTTACAAAATAGGGGCGGACAGATTGCCTGTCCGCCCCAAAATGGTACTCGATTATCTGCGCTACCAGAAAAACCCTACGCCGACGCGCTGTCGCGAGCCGCCTGGCATGTAGGAGTCTGACGCAGCGTAAGCGGCTTGTCCCCCGCCTCGGCCGACGTGGTCAGCGTATACGTGATCGTCGTCGTCTCGCCAGCATGCAGGTCAACGGTTCCTGAATAGCAGGGAACTCCGTGCCAAGTGGCAGCGAACAGTCCAAACTGAGTCCCCTCGACGTTTAGATCGGTAATGCTGCCGCCTGTCGGCGCAAACAGTGATACATACAAGCGCTCATCGTCACGCGAGGTCCCAGGCGCACTGGCCGCTACGTAGTCGGGCAGCTTACCTGCCTCCTCCTGCGTCATGATGTTCGTCAGGGTAACGGTGATGCGATACGAGCAAGCGCCGTCGCCGTTCTTCACGCCCTGACCAATCTGCGTATCGGCGTTCAGATACCAGTCGAGCTTGGAGAAGCTCAGGTTGTTAAAGTAGACACCAGCAACGGGATCTTCACTCGGGTCATCCGGATCGGGCAGTGAGGCGTCGATGTTCATCTCCTTGATAGCGTTCTGCTCGTCATCGTTTTTCATCCACGCGATCAGGCGGCCCTCTTCGGCACCGCGCTCAACGGCGCTGACAAGGTTCGCAACATCGACGTCGCCGATACCGCCAAGGATCTTGTCGAAGGCAGCGCTGGCGACGGATGCAAAGATGCCGTCCGACTCCTCGACCGGATAGTTCCAGTACACATCATGCATAAGCACCTTCGCCGCGTTAGTGCCGTCAACGACTGTACCGTCGGGCAGTGAAACATTACCCACGAGGCCCAACAGATACTGCAGGAATACCGGATCGATACCAATGACGCCATCGACGTCCTGACCATATTCAGACTTCCACAGCGCGGCGACACGCTGCGAATTACGGGGCCAGTCGGGCGAATAGGTGTTGCCCGAGATGTATAGGTTGCTGTGGTCACCAAACAGCGTCTCATCTTCTTCGTCGACGCTCTCAACCGCCTCGTCTTTGCTGCGCGCAATGCAGGGAACAAACTCGCCAATCGACATCTGACCGTCGGTGACCGAAATCAGGCCCTGCGAACCGCCAAAGCCGCCGCAAGCACGAATCTCGACGTTGTTCATGGCGTACACAAGGTAGTTGCGCGTCTGGCCGTTGGCGCCGAGCATCTGGGGAAGGACGGGGGCGACCTTCTCCGCCGCGTCAACCGCGCCGTTGAGGGTGGCAAAGCCGTCCTTGGCCTTATCGACCAGCTCGGTCACCTGGGAAATATGAGTATCGCCAATGCCCTGGACCTTCTCGTTGGCGCTCTTGAACACCTTGGAGCTATCGGAAAGCGAATCGGCAACGGCCTGCAGTGCGGACACGTTAATCATGCCGTCCTGGAACAGCTTGCCGGGCGTAGCCTGCGAAAGGTTGTCGGCCATGGGAACCAGCGCATTGCTCGAGACATCGGACAGGGCGTCAATCATGGTGCGGGCCGCATTGATATCGCTGCCATACACCGGGATAAACGAAGCCGCCGTCCACAGCGGGCTCGAGGTCTCCGCCTTCATGCTGTTACAGAGCTCATCGATCTTCTTCGCGTCGTCAGGCAGCGTCGAAAAATCGCCCGACGTGACCTTGTCCTTAAGGCCACCGACGATCTCGACAGCCTCCTTCGCTTCGCTCTTTACGGTCTTTGCCGAGTTAAGCAGCATAAAGCCGCTTGCGCCAAGCGCAACGAGAAGCACCGCGACTACAGCGGCAATAATGGCGCCGTTGTAACGCTTTTTGCGCTCGCCCTTGCGATGGCGATGACGGACCAGACCGTCAGAGGTCGAACTCGACGAAGCATCGCTACCGTAGTTCAAGCCAAAATCGTAATAATCTTCCTTGGAACCCGAGCCCGCAAACTCGGTACCGCTATCATCCAGGCGGGCGAACGTGCCTGTCTCGGAGGCGCCGGTGTAAATCGTGCCGAGGTTACCCGTAAGCCCCGCGCCACCGGCAGAGGGAGTATTGTTGGCGGCCTTGCCGGCATTGACGTTGCCGGCGCCATTCGCGGCGTTGGCAGCACCTGCGTTGTTCGCAGGTACCGAAGAAGCCCCGCTCGGCTGCGACGTGGAGGTTGCCCCGCCTGCAAAGACATTCCCTCTTGCACGGCCGGTCTTTTTTGCCTTTTGAGACTGCTCGTACAGAGCGGTAAACATCGCCGTCTCGCCCGGGGACACGCGCTTACCGGAGCCGCCCTGTCCAGCGTCGCCTGGCGTGCCGGCCTTACCAGCCCCGTTCGGACGCGGCGGAACTGCAGGACGGCCGCTATCGCTGCCCTTAAAGTGATTACCAGCCATAAAGAAATCCTCGCAATTGAGTCGCAATGAAAAAGTCCATAACGTTACTAGTTTATGGCATTTTGAGCATCGACAGCTAAACTCCAGACACGGACGTCAATTGGCGAAAATGCGGCACAACACCTTTTCTGTCTTGGCGGCGGCGCCAGCTACACCGTGAGGAACATCATCACGATGATCATGGTAAAGCCGATAAGGTCGGTCGGCAAAAACACCGTGCCCAGCATAACGGCGCTGGTGATGGTCGCCGAAACCGGCTCCACAGTTCCGATGAGGCTCGCGCGCACCGAGCCGATGTCCTTAACGCCCTGCATATAAAGCATGTAAGCAAAAAACGAGCCGATAACCACGAACACCGCGAGCGCCTCGACGCCGGCAGCGTCGAGTGCCGGCACATGCGCCCAGGGCTGCACGAAAGCACACGAAACGATGCCCGCCGTGAGCATTGCCGAGCCCGTGACGATGGGGCTGCCGTATTCGGGCAGGATCTTGGCGGGAATCACCGCCATACACGCGGCGCTGACCGCACACATAAGACCTGCTGCCAGGCCAAGCGGTGAGATATTCAGGCTGGTGGGGTCGCCGCCGGTGGCGATTAAAAAGGTTCCACCCAGAGCCAGGCCAATGCCAATGACTTCGCGAGTACGCGGCATGCGGCGATCGGTCACGCAGGCGTAGCCCATGATGATAACGAGCTGCAGGCACTGGAGCACCGTCGCGGTTCCGGCGTTCGTCAGGCGCACGGCCGAAAGATAGCAAAACTGGTGAACAGCAGGCCAAAAGCGGTAAAGAGCAGCAGCTGCTTGCGATCAGCGGGCGTCGTCCAAAGCTTGACCAGGCGTGCGCGGTCGCGCGTGACAACCACAGCCATAAAGAGCAGGCCGGCGAGAATCTGACGCACGCTCATAAGCCACAAGGTGTCGACGTGGTAGGTATCGAACAGAAAGCTCGCGCTGGTACCCGAGAAGCCCCAAAACGAACCGCCCACCAGCGTAGCCAAGACGCCCGTGATCATCTTGCGTGTCGAAGCGCTGTTCAGGCGGTCGCGCCATGCGCGACGGGTGTTGCGGCTGAGCTCGTCGGTGCCCTCGGGCACATCAATGTTCGATATATCGGTCATCGGCACCGAAGCCCCTGCGCCTTCGACCTGCTCGACACACTCTTTGCTCATTCCACTCCCCCGAAACAGCCTGGAAACAATTCGGCTTACCTTACCACGGCGAAGTCACCAGCTGGAGGCTTGTCCGCTTATCGGTGGGACAATTCCGCAGGCGTCTTTCCATAGCTCGATACCGCAATGGCCTTGCATTATGCGACAGCCAAATCGCGGCAGCAGGCTCTTTTGAAATGGATACGACAAAGCCCCCGAATTCCACAATGTAAGCGATTTTTAAAAATGCTCTTGCCACCGAGTTCAGGCTCCGTTATATTATCCCTTGCGCGCTTGCGCACCCTTGATCGGGCGTTTAGCTCAGGGGGAGAGCGCTTCCCTGACACGGAAGAGGTCAGAAGTTCAAATCTTCTAACGCCCACCAAATGTTCGCAGCTCAGAGGCTATGTCCTCTGGGCTGTTTTGTTTTATGTCGCCAAATCCGCTGGCAGCTCCAACCGCCCAACTAGCCAAAAGCCGACCATCTACTTGCCGATCTATCCATCGGCATAACCAATCAGTCCGCACCGCAACTTCTCGGCAAAACGCCGCGATGTCTGCGCCCTGCGGTATCCTTGAGCCACTTGCACCTGCAGTACCAAGGAGCCGCCATGCGCACCGAGCTCGATGTCCCCTTTTCGCACAAAGAAGAAGCCAAGGCGCTGGGCGCCAAATGGGACCGGACCAAGAAGATCTGGTATGTGCCCAGCGGCGTCAACCCAGAGCCCTTTGCCGAGTGGCTGCCCGGTGTTGACCGATCCGACCCCTCAGCGCCGTATATATATCTAGTACTGGGCAAGCGCGAGTGCTGGAAGTGTCACAAAGAGACCTCGGTCGCGGCCTTCGGCATTCCCTATCGAACCAATAACGACGAGAGCATCGCCATCGCGCACGCGCCCAACGAAGCTGGGCACATTGCCATCGACACGGCCAACGCCAACGCACTCGCCATCGTGCCCGCTCTTGGCTGCGTGCCGGGCGAGATCCGCAACTACCTTCATAAGCGCTGCGGCTACAAGCCCGTAGGCGCGCGAGCCTCCAAAGCCCCGTCGCTCGGCAACACGTGCACCAGTTGCGACGCGCTGCAAGGCAGTCGCTATCTGTTCGAGGAGCCCTCGTCCCCGTTTGCCCTCACTGCCATCAACAAGCTGCCGGCACTGGAGTTTATACGCGTCGAAGTTGCCGGCGTCTTTGGCGTCCCGGCCACGCGTACCGACTTTGACCAGGCGCTCTTTACCTGGGCACGCGACCATCACGCCGAGTTCCACAAGCAACTCGGTGAGGGGATTTATTTGTAGAGGCAAAAGACACTCACAGCCAACTTCTCCGCATCACCTATCCCTCGTCGCCGGCGTCGTACACGATATCGAGGCCACAAACAGGGCATTTCTCCGGATACACCGGCATATGAACGCCTGTCCGTTTTCTCACTTCGTCGCTGAGTCTGTCGCGCGCATCGATAAACCGAATGTCGAGACACGGTATTTGCGAGCCGCAGCAAGGGCAGGTGACGACAAACGACGCGCAATCAACCTCTACGCTCGGAAACATATTGTTGTCTATAAGGGCACACGGCAGTTTTCCGTACTTCCCCATCGCAATATCGCCTCGCCAGCTCATACACGCTCCCCTCTCGCTATACAAAACAGGAAGAGCATGCACCGGCAGGCGTGCGCGAGATTGCATCGCCACGCGATCCGATCAAACAACACGATCGTCAAAGAATGCCAAAGCCAAATCCGCTAATACGGCAGAAGCCCCGCCTTTTCACGCTTCTTTTCCGAGCGATCGAACTCAATGCGATGGGCCTCAAGAAACACCGTATCGGGTCGCCACTGACGCTCACTCGGCTGCCTTAGCGTCGCACCCGCAAAGGAAGCGTAGTCGGTCTTATCCAGCAGGTACGATCCGCACAGCCGATATTCGCCGCAAACAGGCTCAAACGAAATCAGGTGAGCATCAAATAGGGAATGAAGATCGCGCCGAAGCAGAATACCGTTGCTGGCAACCTGCGATTTGGGTCCCGAGTAATTCTCGATATGCGCAGCCTCCAGAGCTTCGCTGACGCCGCAGTCCGACACCGCGCAACGGCCATCATAGGCGGCAACGAGCTGCTTGCGGAACCATTGCTGCCCCAATCGCTCGCGCCTTAACGCATAGCGGACCTTTTCGTCGTCGGTCACACCCTGTCCGGCAAACTCAATATCGACGGGTATGTGCTTCAGATAACTCATGTCGGGCGCAAAACGAGGGTCCGGTCCGCCTTTATGAACAGGACCGTGCAGAACAAACCATCCGTTTTCGGGCTCGAACCGCTCAACAAACGCAAGGCCGAGCACCTTATAGCCCACCTCGGTTGCAAATATGACTCCGACTGGGACGCCACATTCCATGCAGTTGAGCATTTTACGGTTGTAATTCTGGTCTCGAGAACCAACGGCGCCTGGCGCTTGGACCGAATACTTAATGACCCACGTACCATCGTCCAAATAGAGCGGAGGCACATCGGTGTAGAAGCTCTTTTTAGAGTTATGGACCGAAAGCGCAAAGATCTTATTGGGATCTTGCTTCACCCGATCCTGGCCCGGCCAGAAGATCCCTGAATCCCGCGTTACGGGAAAGAAGTCCGAGCCAATTCTCAAACGGTACTGATACTGAGGGCTATCTTCCTTGGTGTGGTGCGGAAGGCTGGTCCAAACGCCGCCGCGCTGTTCCTCACCCAGAAACCACTCCCATGCCTCAACGTATTCGGAAGGCACGAGACTGCAGGCGCGGTCATAGCTTGGTCCATCCATCAACGGAACAGCAAGGTCAATGTCGTTCATCGCCAGCACCTACAACCATACGAACGCGAGTCATGCCCCTCAATAATATGGCCGAGAGTCAATTATTACGAGATCTCATTCCGCGATCGGCACATCGTTGATGCTCTCGGTTTGCCGCTGGCGCGCTTGTACCCCGCTACCCCACTTCCCTGTATACTGATGTAGCACGTGTTTCATCCGGGCTTGTTGGGCCGGGTCGTTCATGGGAGGTTCTTGTGGCTGTTTCGAATCCGCCTAAGGGAAGCGTTTCTTCTTCGTCCATCAAGCCGGTTACGCGCAAGGCCGTGCGTTGCCAGCGCGAGGTCGCTTGGCTTGTCACGCAGGCGGCGGGCAGGCTCGTGGCGACCACTCAGGACGTCAACGCGCCTACGCCGAGCTTTGTGCTGGCAGCGGCGCTGGATTTTGTGCGCCAATTGGAGCTTGCCGAACAGGATGCCAGCGGCCACCTCGACTACCAGAATGTTATGGCGCCCGACCTGCAAACGTTCTGCCACATGGCCAAGTTGCCCGCCGCGCCCAATGCGCTTTCGGACGCAGGCTACATGTTTACGCTTTCGGGCGCGGACCTTATCCGCGACATCTATGCATACTGCAGCGAGCTCGCCGAGCGCCACGTCTTTGACGCGGCAGAAGTCAAACCGGGACATGTCATCAAGCTGGTTCTTAGGCTGTTCTTGATGGACGGGTTCGGGGCCATGCCGGCGTAAGCCGAATCTTTAGCATCACCGTCGACTGGGCAACAACCGCTTTACCTTAGTGGGCGCCAATTGAGGGTCGATTATTGGTTCGCCTCGTCCACTAACGCATTTATTCCATGCGCTCTGACAGTCGATACTTGCGGTTGCGGCTCGTCGCCGGCGCCGTGGGCTCAAGCTCGCCTTGAGCAATGAGCGCGTTGACGCGCGACCTAACCTGGGAAATTGTGAGCCCTGTGTGCTCTGCCAGCTCGCGCGTCCCCAGCTCGCCGTAGTGTTTGAGTGCCGTCACAATTAAGCCCCCGCCATGATCGACCGGCTCGATCTTTGAACGGTAAAGTACAACCTTGAACCGATCGAATCCCGGGCAGAACAGGGGCTCGGCCAGACCATGCGCGCGCATGGCATCGATCATCATCGGGATGCCCGAGCCATTGCCCTCAGCCGGCGAACCTGCGCCATCCGGCAGCGGGACAATCGACATGAGCTTCACAAGCGTCGCGTTACGGCATCGGGAGCTGCCGTCAAACAAGTTCTCGCGAGTCTTTCCCCCGTAAAGGCCGCCAGGATTCGTCACCTCGACACGATCGTCAAAGACGTCGACGGCAATCGATTGTCCACAGAACCGATCCCCGTATTCTCGATGGATTACGGCGTTGGCGATTGCCTCGCGCAGAACCTCCTCGGGAATCTCCAGCGAGTCGACACGCGAGACGCCTTGGACGGTCGAGGTTCGCCGCAAATTCTTGGCGACGGCCGCGACAGCATCCGAGATCATCTCGCCCAACGTTCCCTCACAGATTGTGCGGTCCATGAACCTCAGCAACCCCGCCGTGCCTTTCCGGGTCCCCGCATGGACAGCCACGTCAATGAAGAGCTTGGGATAGAACTGCTGAGGGTAGGTGCCCACAACTAGGAGTCCAGCCTTGGTGACATTGCCCTGGGAATCAAGGATATTTAGGCGCTCCAGCTTCGTTTGTTTGTCCGGCGCGCCGCGCATTGCCCGGGGCGTCAACGAGAAAGCCCGATCTATCGTACGGTCGACCAGCGTCTCGTCGAGATCGTCCGCGCCCGCACCCGCCACCGCGTCGCGATCGCTCGGAGTCGCTCGACCGTATGACGCCAATGCGAGCACCTCGGTCGATGAAAGCGGCACATCTTTGTCATCGATGCGCTTGTAGCTGCCGCCCTGGGCGCCCCGCTCTATGACATAGCAGGGCTTGCTCGACGGATCGAGCTCCTCAATCGTAATGACGAGAACGATGACGCCCTGAAGCTCCACTCGCTCGGTCCTGCGGAGAATGCCGCGGATAGATTTCCCTCGTCTCTCAGTTATCTCTCGTAATTATCTCTCATCTATCTCTCTATCTCTCGGCTTAGAGATAAGAGATAGATAGAGATGGAATGTCTACCATTTGCTTCATTTATACATATTTTTGCTGGTAGAACAATCGGTATTGAGACAATACCATGATTGCCTGTCTCTTTGCTGCTCAGTTATCTCTCATATTTTTCTCTCATCTTCCTGTCATCTCTCATATTAGAGACGAATGAGAGACGAGAGATACGCGAGTGATGGACGAGCGAGGATTTTCGGACGGTCGGATATCGAGAGTGGATATTTGGACGGTTTTTGGGGCTTTTGCGGCAAATTCCGTCCAAATATCCACTCTCGTTCGATAGGTATCCGGAAATCCTCGCTCGTCCGTCCGAATATCCACTCTCGTTTGGCGAGTGTCCAATTTTCCACGCTCGTGCGGCGGGCACGCGGGACCTATGCCCAATCCGGCTGCATCGTCTCCAGTTCGCCGCAGGGTCGCGGCCCCATATGGGTATACTCTCGAGGATTCGACTCGATTCGCCCCCGCTGGGGCGTCAAAGGAGACTGCATATGTCCACCACCTCAACCGACCCGCGCGCCGCAGCCGCTGCACTGCTGGTGCCCGGCACTACCTGCCACGGCTTTGCCGTCGAGCGCCGCGAGACCGTGCCCGAGCTCGACTCGGACGCTTACGTGCTGCGACACACTGCCTCGGACGCTCGCCTGCTGTACCTGGCGTGCGACGACGAGAACAAGGCCTTTGCCATTGGCTTTAAGACGCCGCCGGCCGATTCCACCGGCGTGTTCCATATTCTTGAGCACTCGGTGCTGTGCGGATCGGCCAAGTTTCCCGTCAAGGAGCCGTTCGTGGACCTGATCAAGAGCTCCATGCAGACGTTCCTCAACGCCATGACCTACCCCGACAAGACCATCTACCCCGTTGCCACCACCAACGAGCAGGATCTGTACAACCTGATGGACGTGTACCTGGACGCGGTGTTCAACCCGGCCATCTATACCAAGCCCACCATTTTTGAGCAGGAGGGCTGGCACTACGAGCTGGACCTGCCGGAGGGCGCCGAGAACGAGGGCGACGGCAGCTCCGCGAGCCTGTGCGAGGGCACGCTGCGCTATAACGGCGTGGTGTTCAACGAGATGAAAGGCGCGTTGTCCGACCCCATGAGCGTGCTGGACGACGCCGTCAACGCCGCGCTCTATCCCGACACCGCCTATGCGCACGAAAGCGGTGGCGAC
>CAJMOM010000048.1:0-10475 GCA_905215005.1 uncultured bacterium
CATGCTGCCGACGGCGCCGATCGTCTCGGCCCGCTCGTTTGTCGAGCGCGCTTGGCCGTACATGCTCGCATGGTCCGACCTGGGGTTGAGCGGCAAGGAACGCATGACGGTCGATGCGCTGGCGCGCGCTGAGGTGCGTCGTTTTGCCGACGAGGATACAAGCGAACGCATGCGTGGCGAGATGATGGGCTTACTGGGTGACCTGTTGGGTATTTCGCCCGAGCAGATGGAAGAGCTGCGCTCCGAGGATGGCCAGCGTCGCCTGCATGAGGGTATGAAAAAGTTTGAGGGCGAGGTCCAGGACGCCATCGAAAAGATGATGGGCGGCCAGGGCGGACCGCAAGGTGGGCCCCAGGGCACGCCGATGCCGCAACCGCCGGTGGATCCCCGACAGTTCCCGTTCTTCTCTCAAAACTAACTATGGAATAGGATTCGCTCCCAACCCCGATACTTCAACTAAGCATCGTGTCCCCGTTGTGTTATTCTAGAACAGACGTTCGTGAATAGTGCGCGGGACCTTGTCTTGCGCCGTGCGTGTGGCGAGGGGAGGTTGGCTTGGTCATTTTGGGTATCGACCCCGGTTTGGCCCATACGGGCTGGGGAATTATCGAGGAGCGGCGCGGCGAGGTTCGCTGCCGTGCCTACGGTTGTATCGAGACCAGCGCGGGCAGTCCGCTCGCGGTGCGCCTGTCGCATATCGCCCGCGACCTCAAGGGTGTCGTGGAGCGTTATCGACCCGATACCGCTGCTATCGAGAGCATTTACTTTGGCGCCAACGTTCGCTCGGCCATCCCTACGGCGCACGCCCGCGGTGCTGCACTCGTGGCGCTTTCGGAATGCGCGCTCGAGATTGGCGAGTACACGCCTATGCAGATTAAGCAGGCTGTTGTGGGCACCGGCGCCGCGGACAAACGGCAGGTCGCGTATATGGTTCGTACGCTCACACAGCTCGATCACGACCCACATCCCGACCATGCCGCCGATGCCCTGGCCTGCGCCATCTGCCACGTTAACCTCAGCCGCACCCGGGCGCTTACCGGCGGCGAGTTCTATCAACAGAGAGGAACCGGATACTGATGATCTCCCAGCTCCATGGAACGCTTGTCGAGGCCACGATGAGCTCGGCCGTTGTCGATGTATCGGGTGTGGGCTTTGAGCTCGGCATCTCGGGCAGCACTGCCGCCACGCTGCCTACACCCGGCGGCGAGGTGCGCCTCTATACCCGTATGCAGGTGCGCGAGGACGCCATGACGCTCTTTGGCTTTGCCTCTAAAGACGAGCGCACGATGTTCGACCGGCTCGTGTCCGTGTCGGGCGTTGGCCCGCGCCTGGCACTTGCCGTGCTCTCCACCTATACCGTGGGCCAGCTGTATTCCCTGGTAATGGCCGAGGATGACAAAGGCATGGCCAAGGTTCCCGGTGTGGGCAAAAAGACTGCGCAGCGTCTGATCCTGGAGCTCAAGAGCACCTTTGCCAAGGATAAGGGCTTTGTGCCGGTCGACGTGATTCCCGGACAGGTTGCGATGCCCGTGCCCGCTGCCGCTCCCTCGGTGATCGATGATGCTCGTGCGGCGCTCCTTTCCATGGGCTTTAGCCCGCAGGAGACCGATGTTGCCCTGAGCGGGTATGATGGGCAGAATATGCGTGTCGAGGATCTGCTCGGCGCGGCGCTTAAGCGACTCGGAATGGATGCGTGATGTGGGAAGCCGATGACTCTCAGGACTTGTGGGCGACGCCCGGTAACTCGCCGGCGGCATCCATGGCGCACGGCGAGCGCATGGTGGGCTCGGAGCTGACGGCCGAGGATCTCGATGTCGACCGCACTTTGCGCCCTCAGCGCCTGGACGATTACTGCGGCCAGGAGCACATCAAGCAGAGCCTGCGCGTGTTGATCGAAGCGGCGCAGAGCCGTGGCGAGACGCTCGACCACGTGATCTTCTCGGGTCCTCCGGGCCTGGGCAAGACCACGCTGGCCACCGTTATCGCCAACGAGCTGGGCGCTCAGATCAAGACCACGAGTGGCCCTGCCATCGCGCGCACGGGCGACCTGGCGGCCATCCTTACTAACTTGCAGCCGGGCGATGTGCTGTTTATCGACGAGATCCACCGCCTCAACCGTTCGGTCGAGGAGGTCCTGTACCCCGCGATGGAGGACTTTGCCCTCGATATCGTGATTGGCAAGGGTCCGGCGGCGCGCTCGATTCGCCTGGATATCCCCAAGTTTACGCTGGTGGCGGCAACGACCCGCTCAGGCATGTTGACCGGCCCGTTGCGCGACCGCTTTGGCATTTCATATCGCCTGGATTACTACACGGTCGAGGAGCTCGCGCAGATTGTGACGCGCTCGGCGACTATCCTGGGCGTGACGATCGACCATCCCAGTGCACTCGAGATCGGCTCGCGTTCGCGCGGCACGCCACGTCTTGCCAACCGTCTGCTCAAGCGCGTGCGCGATTACGCACAGGTGCGCGGCAACGGCCCCATCGAGCTCGATATCTGTCGCCAGGCGCTCGAGTTCTTCGAGATCGACGAGCTCGGTCTGGACTGGATGGATATTCGCATTTTGGAGACGCTCGCCAAGACGTTCTCCGGTCGCGCCGTGGGACTTACGACCCTTGCCAGCGCGGTGGGCGAGGACCCGGGCACGCTCGAGGATGTCTATGAGCCCTATTTGCTGCAGTGCGGATTGATGATTCGTACGCCGCAGGGCCGTCAGGCAACCCTCCGCACCTTTGAGCACCTGGGGATTGAACCTACCGTTTAGGGCGTTTTGTTTTGGCGGGCTGTTGGACTATCGCTGGGCATCGGGTAAACATATCGCCGTTCATCGGTTATGGGCGTTTTACTATTGCGCGCCCGTGCTATGCTGAATTGGTCTTTTTCTCATTCGGTAACGAAAGGACCGCCCATGCCTACTGACATCGAAATCGCACGTTCTGTCACGCCGCTGCCTATTACCGAGGTGGCCAAGAACGCCGGCGTCGACGTTAAGTACCTTATTCCGTACGGCTTCGACAAGGCTAAGGTCGACTATTCACTGCTCAACGAGCCGACTGATCACCAGGCCAAGCTCGTCCTCGTGACCGCTATCAACCCAACGCCCGCGGGCGAGGGCAAGACCACCACGACCATCGGTCTGGCCGATGGCCTGCGTCGTCGCGGTATCAAGAGCGCCGTGGCCCTGCGTGAGCCTTCGCTCGGTCCCGTCTTTGGCGTCAAGGGCGGTGCCGCTGGCGGCGGTTGGGCCCAGGTCATTCCCATGGAGGACATCAACCTGCACTTTACCGGCGACTTCCATGCCATCGGTGCTGCCAACAACCTGCTGGCCGCCATGCTCGATAACCACATCCAGCAGGGCAATCAGCTCGGTATTGACGTTAAGCGCATCACCTGGAAGCGCGTCGTCGACATGAACGACCGTCAGCTGCGCCATGTTATCGATGGCATTGGCGGTAAGGCCCAAGGTGTGCCGCGCGAGGACGGCTTCGACATCACCGTTGCCTCCGAGGTCATGGCAATCCTGTGCCTGTCTACGAGCATCAACGATCTCAAGGAGCGCTTGGGCGAGATCGTCGTCGGCTACAGCTATGCCGGCGAGCCCGTCCGCGCCCGCGACCTCAAGGCTCAGGGCGCCATGGCTGCGCTGCTTAAGGATGCGCTCAAGCCCAACTTGGTGCAAACACTCGAGGGCACGCCCGCGTTTGTCCACGGCGGCCCCTTCGCCAACATTGCCCACGGCTGCAACTCTATCATGGCCACGCGTATGGCGATGCGCTTTGGCGATGTCGCCATTACCGAGGCCGGCTTCGGTGCCGATCTGGGTGCCGAGAAGTTCCTCGACATTAAGTGCCGCATGACGGGCGTTCGCCCCAGCGCCGTCGTGGTCGTCGCGACCGCTCGTGCGCTGAAGTACAACGGTGGCGTCGCCAAGGCCGACCTCAACGAGGAGAACCTCGAGGCACTCAAGGCTGGCATGCCCAACTTGCTGCGTCATGTCGACAACATCCAGAACGTTTATGGTCTGCCCTGCGTGGTCGCCATCAACCGCTTCCCGACGGACACCGAGGCTGAGCTTGCACTCATCGAGTCCGAGTGCCAGAAGCTCGGCGTCAACGTTAAGCTTTCCGAGGTCTGGGCCAAGGGCGGCGAGGGCGCGCTCGAGCTGGCCGATGAGGTCATGCGTCTGATTGAGCAGCCGAGCGAGCTCAAGTTTGCCTATGAGGACGGCGCTGATGTCGCTGATGCCCTCGAGGCCGTTGCCACCAAGGTCTACCGCGCCGACGGCGTTGACTTTACGCCGGCCGCCAAGCGCCAGCTCGCCGAGCTGCGCGAGAACGGCTTTGGCAACCTGCCGGTGTGCGTCGCCAAGACGCAGTACAGCTTTAGCGACAACGCCAAGGTCCTGGGCGCTCCCGAGAACTTCCGCATCACCGTGCGTGAGCTCAAGGTTTCTGCCGGCGCCCACTTTGTGGTCGCGCTGACCGGCAGCGTTCTGACCATGCCGGGCCTGCCCAAGGTGCCCGCGGCCGAAAACATCGACGTCGACAACGACGGCAACATCACCGGCCTGTTCTAAGCCTGCTGTCCATAGCTGCTAGCCCGCCGCGCCCACAAGGCACGGCGGGGCTTTTTGATCCTTAGGCCCGCGCATGTCTTGTAGATACCGACGGACTCTGCCCGTCATAGGCTTTTGCGCGGGTAGAATGCATGGATAACTTGAGGCTCACGCGCGACGGAAAGGAATCGTTGCATGGATCAGGACAAGACAACCGTGATGGGCGGCTACGGTTCCGCGCAGGCTGGCGATAGCGCCGATGCGACCCGCGTTGTTCCCAACCCCGGTTATACCGACCCCGCCGCGACGCAGCCTTCTGCCGAGCCCACCCGGGTTATGGGCTATGGCGACACGGCGCAGGATTCTTACGCTGCATCTTCGCAAGGCCCCTATGGCAACGCAGCTCCGGATCCGTTTGATTACGCGCCGCAGGATTCTTATGCTGCCTCGACGCCGAATTCCTATGACAGCCTGCCGCAGAATCCCATTCCGCAGCCTCAGCAGACGACGTATTTGCCTCGCACGGCGCAGCCTCGCTACGAGTCGCGCGAGCCGTATCGCGAGTACCCCAAGTCGATTCCGCAATATGGCGAGGACGAGGAAGAGACGCCGTCGCGTTCGTCGAGCGTGATCAAGAAGATCCTCATCGTGCTGGCGATCTTCTTTGCGCTGTCGATTGTGTTTGCCATCGTGTCGGGCATGCTCAACAAGCGGGGGAGTTCAACGGCCGATACCACTGCCGAGCAAACCGAGTCTGCCTCGTCTGGCACCGTCGATCTGAGCGATATCCCGGGGCAGTACTGGTCCAACGCCAAGAAGATCCTCAAGTCGCGCGGCGCCGATCTTTCAAATGCCGTGGTCCTGACTGATGATGGCTCAACGCCCGTCGTCGATGCCAACTGGGTCGTTACTTCTGCCTACTATAACGACAACGGCAACCTCGAAATTCAACTCACGCACAAGAACAGTTCGGGCAACTCGTCCGACGGCCAAAGCGGTACCGACAGCTCGAGCTCCAATACGCTGGAGGACTTGAGCAACAAGGCGCAGGAGTTGGGAGACAAGGCGCAAGAGCTGGGCGATACGGCACAAAATCTGGGCGATACCGCGCAGAACTTGGGCGACATGGCGACGGATGCCTGGAACGCACTGCAAAACGGCATCTCGGGCGCGCAGGGAAACTAGCGGACGAGCGGAGCGGGGCTACAGCTGCTCGGCCGGACGCTCGGGCGAGCTAAAGCCCGAGTCAAACGTAACGACGCATGAGGCATCGGGTCGGCGCTCGTGCACGATGCGCGTGACGAGCTCCAGCAGCTCCTCGTCGGATATGTCAAAGCCGTCGGGACGCACCAGGTCAAACGAAACGAACCCGTTGTGCTCGTGCAGATCGTGGATGGAGAGCGCGGGATCGATCTGCATGACGCCGCGCTTGACCCAGCCGCGCAAGTCATCGCCGGTTGTCGCGATGGGGTCGCAGTGCAGCGTGATACCAATGCCCATCTGGCGCTTGATGTCGTGCTCGATGGTGTCCAGAATCTCGTGGTGCTCAAACGCGTCGCCCTCGCCGGGCATCTCCACGTGGGCGCTGGCAAACTGACGACCGGGGCCGTAGTCGTGCACCATCAGGTCGTGTGTGCCCAAGACCTGCGGATAGGACATGATCTTGTCGCGGATTGCTTGGACGAGCTTGGGGTCGGGCGCTTGCCCCAGCAACGGGCTGATGGCGTCGCGCACTAGGCTCATGCCGCTGATGCAGATGAAGATGCCCACACCCAGGCCTGCCCAGCCATCGAGGTCAAAGCCGGTCGTCTGCGAAATAAGCGCCGCCACCAAGACCGAGCCCGAGGTGATGACGTCGTTTTTGGAGTCCTGCGCCGTGGCGATGAGCGTTTCGGAATCGATGCGGTTACCCAGCGTGCGGTTGAACGCGGCCATCCAGAGCTTTACGAGCATGGACGTAGCCAGTGCCGCAAGGGAAATGAACGTGTAAGCGGTGGGGGAAGGCTTGATGATCTTGGTGACCGACTCGAGGATCAGATTGATGCCGACGGCGCAAACCAGGACGGCGACGAACAGGCCGGCTAGGTACTCATAGCGACCGTGGCCATAGGGGTGGCCTTCGTCTGCCGGGCGGCTGGCAAGGCGGAACCCGAGCAGACTCACGATGTTGCTCGAGGCATCGGAGAGGTTGTTGAAAGCGTCGGCGATGAGGGAGACGGAGCCGGCGAGCAGGCCCGCGATGCCCTTGGCCAGGCACAGGGTGATGTTGAGGCCAATGCAGACGAGGCTTGCGGAAAAGCCCGCGTTGGTGCGGCAAGATGCATCGACCGGCTCGCTCTCGCTGCCGGGAACAAGCGTATGTACCAGCCGATTTACAAATAGCATAGCGGTCGTCCTCACAATCATGTTTAAGGGGATAGTGTAGCTCGCGCGGGGGCGCCGTGCACCGATGCTCAGAAAATGCAGCAATAGTCTGCCGGTGCTAACGAGCGAGCCTTCTCGTCTGCCTGGGTGGTCCATTTTGGGCCACATGGGTATGGGCATGTGCCTGCTTGCTCGACATACTTAATGTCGACAGCCCCTGTGCAAAGGAGGACGTTTCCATGGACGAGATGTTTGCCATTAAATGTCAAAACTGCGGCGGCCCTATGTACTCGCACCAGGCTAAGCGCAGCTTTGAGTGCGCCTATTGCGGCACGGTCGTTCCGTGGCAGGCTGATGCGGGGGAGCCCAAGAGCGCCCTGGGCATTCGCCATACGCCGTTGACGGTAGTGGATGGACTGCTCAAGCTCACGCATGTGTCGCAACTCGAGCGCCCGGAGGACCCGGACTGGTATTTCTTCAATTCGCACTGGCGCAATCAGTCGGTCCTGGAACATCTGCTGTGGGAGGATCGCGGCACGGCGCAGGAGTTCCAAGAGGCCACGCATGTGAGCATTCCTTGCCCCTTCTGCGGAGCGTCCTTTGAGGGCGAGTCAACGCAGCGTGTGTTTGAGTGCCCGTCCTGCGGCAATAAGATTGGCATTGCGGATCTGCTCAAGCCGGGGACGTTTAGCAAGCGCCTGACCATGGGCGTTGGTGCGGAGTATGTGCCCGAGCAGGGTATTCCCTGCGAAATCTCGCCGCAGCAGGCACGTGCCAACGCGCTGCAGCTGGTGCGCCAGTATCCGGATGCCTTTGCCGGGCACGACGTGGAAGACGCGATCCAAAACGACATGATGCTCTTCTATTTCCCCATGGCGCTGGCGGACTTGCGCATGATGGCGAGCTTCCCGGGCAAGGGCCTGAGCAAGGAGGCCTTGGTGTACTACGAGGTGCTCGACTGGGCATACCCCAGGGCAAACTACCTGGACGTTCGCCTCATGGGCATTTTGGAGCCGTGGGACTTTGCCAAGGTCGGTCCGTTCGATCCCGCCATGCAGGAAGGTGACTTTCGCGTTGTCTCAGTCGATGCGTCTACCAAGGACCAGGTGGTCATTGATAAGTTGGCGCTCGACGTTGCGGGCAACGACGCCGAGGCTGTACTGGGGCTCAATAAAAAGAGCATTCGCATGTGGGCGCGCAAGGCCCGCAAACATAAGGACGGCCTGGTGATGGTGCCGGTCTACTTTGTCGATCGTCCGGCGACAGACGGCCGCGATGGCGAGCAGGTGCGCATTGCCGTAAACGGCCAGACGGGCCGCGCGGCCGCGGTGGTGTTTAGCGACAAGCGCGAAACGCATATCGTGGCGTCGCTCAGCCCGAGCCTGCATCTGTCCGGCGAGAGCACCGTGCACGCCACGCCCGTCGAGGTCAAATACGTTAAATCGCCCTTCCTGTACCAGATCGTGCGCCGTGGAGGCGGCGAGCAACCGCGCCAGGTTGCAGTCGCCGTCGAGGGTTCTTACCGAGAAGAAAAGCCCAAACGCCGCGGCCTACTGGGTGCGCTATTTGGGAAGTAGGGGAGTAGCACCGGTTGTTGCCGTAAGGTGATGGCCGGGGGTGCGGGGCAGCTCTCAGGAGTGCGGGCTGCCGTCTGATTGTTTGAGGGTGCCAGATGTAAATAAACAGTGGAGCGGCTGCAAAAGAGCCTCCTCACTGGGTAAAATCAGGTTGTGCCGCGGAACCCGCTCCTCAGCTAGTCACACTTCGGAAGCGCGGGCAACGCAGGTATTATCGTCTAAAGGGCCGGCTGCAACCGGCCCTTTTCTGTGGCAGCCAATGGACCCACATCAGACGAAGGCCGCGTCTTTGCCTGTCAGGTCACGCTCGCCAGCCACGGCTAGAATGTCGTTGCCGGCGTCCATGACCGGTATTGTTTCGTAGCGTGCGTCGCAACCGCGAGTGCGCCTGCGACGGCTGCGGTGGCTTCGGTCGCAACGTGCTGCTACCCTTGCGCTTCGCCATTAGACGCTTCATTGATGGCGCGGTACTCGGCACTCAGCTCGCGCGCCAGCTCTTCCTTGCTTGGAAGATACGGCAGGTATTTGGCGGCAAACACTTGGTCGTTGTCTTCGGGCAGCGTGTACTCGACGATCGAATCGCTTTTGTCCGCGCAGAGCACGATGCCTATGGGCGGATTGTCGCCTTCGTTCATGAGTTCGCGCGTGTAGTAGTTCACATACATTTGCATCTGGCCTAGGTCCTGATGCGTAAGGTCATCGGTCTTAAGGTCGATGAGCACGAAGCAGCGCATCAGATAGTTGTAAAACACAAGGTCAATATAGAAATGGCGTCCATCAAAGGTGATGCGCTTTTGGCGCGCCTCGAAAGCGAAACCACGGCCAAGCTCCAGCAGGAACTTCTGAAGATGCGTGATGAGCGCCTGCTCTAGATCGCTCTCGCGAAACGCAGTATCGTCCGAGAAACCTAAAAACTCCAGTACATATGGGTCGCGGATGATATCCTCGGGGCGACGAGCCGGGGCGCTCTTTTGGATTTCCTGGGTGACGGCCTCCTTGTCCTTGCTGGCAAGTAGGCGCTCGCGGAACATGGTATTGATCTGGCGTTCGAGCTGACGCGTGCTCCAACGAGAATCGGCGCATTCGTTCATGTACCAGGTGCGAGCGTCAGGGTCGGAAATGCGCATCAACCTGCGGTAATGAGTCCAGCTCAATTCGCTACGCAGTGCGTCGCGAATTGGAAACGCAAGAAAGAACTGACGCATATTGCGAAGGTTTGCGATGCCAAAGCCTCTTCCGAAATCCGCGGTAAGCCTTCTGGAGAGGCCTGCAATCAATGCCTCTCCATATGCTGCGCGCCCCTCTCCGCCCTGTTCATCAACAATACTCTTGCCGATCTCCCAATATGCCTCAACCATCGCAAAGTTAACGGCGGTATAGGCCTTGTCGCGAGCGGCGTTGAGAATCGAGGAGACCTGCTTGTAAAAACCTTCGGGCACGATTGCCGATTCTCCACGGTTTACCAGTTCGCCCATCACTGTCGCCCCACTTTCCTCTTGTGGAATGCATCTTTATCGAATTTAGTTTAAAGCCTCGCGCGGACACGAATTACTGTGCTGTTTGGCACCTTCGCATGGGGGCCTTGCGGTGACTAAAATGTGACCATAGAGACAGTTTTAGCGAACCCCACGGGAGTGACGCGTATGGACAACAACACGCTGCTATTCCAGGACAAAGGTTCGGGTAGCTTTAAAGACGTTAAGATCTACCCCAATCGTATCGAGGTGCTCAAGAAGGGCACTTTTGGCGGCAAGCACACCGAGATTGTCTATCTTAAGGACATCACGGGGGTCAACAGGATCAAGGGCCGCGATGTTTTTCTGCGTAACGGGCTGTTGACTGCTTGTGTTTTTAGCCTGAGCAGCCGTGCGAAGGCCCAGGAGTTTGTTAACGCGCTGAACATGGTGATGTAGCCTATGGCGGCGTTTGGGCCAAGGTAAAAATCGGGGGCACAGAACGGTGTCCTGCGCCCCCCATTG
>CAJMOM010000049.1:0-10437 GCA_905215005.1 uncultured bacterium
CCCGGCGTCGACCAGATACCGGGCATTGGTGGTTTGGTGGTCGGCCGTCGCATGCGGATACGGCACGAGCACCGAGGGCACGGCGAGCGCAGCGATCTCGGCCACGCTCGATGCGCCCGAACGCGAGAGCACCAAATCGGCAGCAGCCAACATATCGCCCATGTTGTCGATGTAAGGCTGGACGCGGTAACGCTTCGCCTCCTCGGGCGTCAGCGCCAAAGCGCGCTCGGTCTCCTCAAAGCCGTCGGCACCCGTCGAATGCAACACATAGAGGTTCTTGCGCGAAAGCAGCTCGTTTTTGAGCGAAACCACGCGCTCGTTGAGGTGCTGGGCGCCAAGTGAACCGCCAAAGACGAGCAGCAGCGTAGCGTCCTCGGGAACGCCAAGTGCCTTGCGGCCGCGAGCGCGATCGCCTTCGATTACCGAGCGACGTACGGGGTTGCCGGTCATGAGCACGTGGTCAGGGTCACCTTCGCGCTCAAAGACCGAACGCGCTGCCGGCACCGAGATGCACACGCGGGCGGCGTGGGAGTTCATCATCTTGTTGGCCAGGCCCGGAACAGAGTTCTGCTCATGCAGCAGATACGGAACGCCTGCGCCCTTGCACCACCCCAGCAGCGGAACCTCGACATAGGCACCAAAACCGACGGCAGCATCGGGCTTGCCGACCTTTGAGAAATGACTGGCGAGCGCACGTTTGGCCTTGTTGACACGCCACAGCGAGGTCAGCGCCGTCCAAGGACGGGAGCGGTCGAAGCCCGTGACCGTAATGGGCACAAAATCAAACCCAGCCTCGGGGACCAGACGACCCTCGAGCTTGCGCGACTGGCCCACGAACACAACGTGGTGGCCACGGTCACGCAGTTCTTCGGCCAAGGCGAGCGCGGGGTTGATGTGTCCTGCCGTGCCGCCGGCTGCAATAGCAACGGTCATTTTATCGGTCATGGTAGTCCCTTCGTACACGCGGTCCCTGGTCGTCGGTACGCAGACGCGCCGACGGGTCCGAGTTCAAATCGATTCGATTATATCCGCCGCCCGCGTTGCGAGGGCTGGGGCGCTGCGGACGACCTTGCGGAGCCATTCGCGGGCGTGGACGAGCTGCCGGCTCGGATGCAGAACCATCCAGAACGGTAAAGCCGCTACGCGAAGGTCGTTCACCGCGCACATGGGCTACGCCGGCGGTGCTCTCGTCCATAACGGCAAAGCTCTCACGGCGGCGGTCATACTCATCGCGGCGGGCGCTCTCGTACGAAACGCGCAGGATCAACCCGGCAAGCATAAGCGACACAATAATCGACGAACCGCCGTAGCTAATAAACGGCAACGGTTTTCCCGTCATGGGAAACACGTTGAGGATGCCCAGCGCGTTAATCAAAAACTGCACTGCGAGAATGACCGCGGAGCCAGACGCCATAAGCGCGCCCCGGCGATCGGTCGCCTGCTCGGCAATGCGAAACGCCGAGTAGATCAGCATCGCAAACACCAAGAAGAACAGCACGGTTCCGACAAAACCGACTTCCTCGCCAATGATGGCCAGGATGTAGTCATTGTGCGCCTCGGGCAGATACGAGTACTTCATGGTTGAGTTGCCGATGCCACGGCCGAACAGACCGCCCGAGGCAAAGGCCATAATGGCAAGCGTGGCCTGATAGCCGTCACCATACTCGTCGGCCCAAGGGTTCAAGGCAACCTGAATACGCACCATACGGTACGGCTCTGCGACAAGCGCAATCACGATCACGAGAATGCCGAAGATTAGCACGCCGATGATAAATCTGGGGTCGAGACCCGCAAACAACGCCATGCACATGAGGGTCAACAGGATGATCAGGACAGTACCGAAATCGGGCTGGATAAAGATCAGAAAGAGCGAAATGCCCAGGTAGATGCCCATCTTGCGAAGGAATTCGTTGATGTTGCCACCGGGCGAAAAGAAGCGGTCGAGCATGATGGCCGAATACGCAATGGCAAATGGCTTTAAAAACTCGGAAGGCTGGAACTGAATACCGGCGATGTTGAGCCAGCGCGTGGCGCCACGGCTGCCGCTGCCCACCAAGAACACCAGAAACAGTAGCCCTATCATGCCTATGAGGAAGATCCTGAGCACATCCTCCCCAAACCAGCTGTCCGGCAAAACGCGCACGATGGCAATCAGCGCCAGAACACCGACCACGGCAAACGCGGCCTGTCGACCCAGAAAAAACGTCGCCGAGCCATTCTCGTGCAGCGCCTCGACCGAAGACGCCGAGTACACCATCAGCAGGCCAAAGCATACCAAGGTAAACAAGCAGGCCATGAATATCAAACGGGGGCGCATGATACGGGCGGGAACGCCGGCAATATAGCGTTCGCTAAACGACTGCCCGCCGCGGCTGGAACGCGGTGTGATACGACGTGAGGAAGCACGGTCCGAGTCGGGCCTCCTCATACCTTGTCGGGGGCTCTCCTCTCTCACCGCAACCCCTATTCCATTTGTGATTTCGCTGCAGCGGCAAGCTGGGCCACGTAGTCCTTAAACACGCGGCCGCGCTCCTCATAGCCCGAGAACTCATCGAACGAAGAGCAGGCAGGAGAAAGTAAGATCACGTCACCACGGCTCGACAGCGAACGGGCGACGTCCACGGCGTCGCGTAGGTCATCCGCCTGGGCGATATCCACATCGCCATCGACATCGGCCTCGTCCATAGCGGCGGTGAAGCGCTCGCGCGCATCGCCAAAGCAGACGACCGAGCGCACGTTGTCCATAACGACGCGCGCGAAGTCCGTGAGCGGCGTGCCCTTATCGTGGCCGCCGAGCAGCAAGATCACGTCGTCATCGGGAAATGCCGTCAGTGCCTTCTCGACCGCATCGGTGTTGGTCGCCTTGGAATCGTTGACGTAGCGCACGCCGTCAATCTCGCCACACGGCTCCACGCGGTGCTCGAGCGGCTGGAACGAGGCAAGACCGCGGCAGACACCATCGACATCGGCACCGACCGCCAAGGCAGCCGTGGCGGCGCACAGGGCATTGATAACATTGTGATGGCCCGAGATCTTGAGCTCGGATGTAGCGATGAGCGGGGTCTCGACGCCCTTCAGGCGCACGACCATCTTGCCGTCGCGCACAAAGGCGGCATCCTCGCCCTCAGGCTCGTCAAAGGCAACCTTGCAGATGCGACGACCCGGCGTGTAGATGTACTCATCGAACTCGTGAATGCCGGCGTCTTCGACGTCGACAACCGCCAGATCGTCATCGACCATATTGTCAAACAGTTTGATCTTGGCAAGCGCGTAGTTCTTATGGCTCTTATGCCAGCCCAAGTGGTCGGGAGTGATGTTGAGCAGCACCGCCACGCGGGGGTGGAGCTCGGTTGTCGTAGCAATCTGATAGCTCGAGAGCTCAGCCACAAACCACTCGTTGTGGGCTCGGCCGTCAATCTCGTTGACCGGCGGCTCGCCGATGTTGCCGACAGCAACGCTGGCCTCGCCGGCAGCCTTAAGCAGATAATCAGCCAGCGACGTGGTGGTCGTCTTGCCGTTGGTGCCCGTGATGGCAATCCAGTTATCGGGCGACAGGCGATAGGCAAACTCGGGCTCACCCATAATCTGGGCGGCATGCTCGCGCCCGGCCTTAAAGAAGCCCGAGAACTCCGAGATGCCCGGGCACGTCACGCATACGTCATAGGCGCCCTCGACCTGTTCGGTCCCATAGACAAACGACGCACCAGCAGCCTCGAGCGCACGCGTGGCGTCATTGGGCTCAGAGGTGCCACCGCCATACACGGTAACGGCACTTACGCGCTCGGGATGTGCCAGCGCCCAGCGGGCGACATCGAGACCGGATTTGCCCTGACCCAAAACGAGCAGGCTAAAGACATCAGCAAGAGGCATGAAAGACCACTATCCCAACTGGAAGAACAGGGCAAGGCCAACGGCACCAAAGGCAGCAGCGATAATCCAAAAACGGATGACGACCTTGGTCTCGGCCCAGCCCTTCTTTTCGAAATGATGATGGATGGGCGCCATAAGGAAGACGCGCTTGTGCGTAAAGTGGAAGTAGACAACCTGAATCATGACCGACAGGGTCTCAACGATAAACAGGCCGCCGATGATGAGGGAGACGACCTCGGTGTTGGTCATGATGGACGTGCAGGCAAACGCGGCGCCCAGGGCAAGCGAGCCGGTATCGCCCATAAAGATGCTCGCCGGATAGCAGTTGAACCACAGAAAGCCCAAGCAGGCACCGGCACACGCGGTGCAGAAGATGGACAGGTTCACGTCTCCGTGCAAAAACGCCATGGCAGCCATGGCGAGCATGGCAATCATGGAGGTGCCGCCAGCAAGACCGTCAAGGCCATCGGTCAGGTTCACGGCATTAGAAAGACCGGCGATCATCAGCCAGCAAAAGACAATGTAGAGCCACGGGAACGAAAGGCCGCAGATGGTGGTCGAAAGCACGCCAAGGTCAATCGTCAGGCCGCCGGGAAAACGAATCTCGGGGGCGACGCCGCACCAGTTAACGGCAAGTACCGTAAAGGTGACACAGATAATGGTTAGGCCGATCATCTTGGCATGAGGCGTCAGACCGAGCGAGCGCCCATGCGTAACGGAGGTCAGGTCGTCGATCAGGCCCAGCACGCCGGTCGCCAGCGTGGCGAGCAGCACAAGCACGAGCTCGGTGGTGAGCTTGCCCATCAGCAGGCAGGTCAGCGAAATCGCGACGAGAATGACAACGCCACCCATGGTGGGCGTTCCCTGCTTAACCAAATGACGCTTGGGGCCGTCGGCACGAACCTGCTGGCCGATACCCTCGACCTTAAGTAGCTTGATCCACCACGGCATGAGCAGCAGCGCAATGGCAGCGGCGATGCCAAGCCCCAAAAAAGCCTGATACGTTGGATACGAGGGATTGCCGAACATGGGCTAGCACACACCTTCCACAAAGCGGTCGAGCTCAACAAAGCGGGAACCCTTGACCAGTACAACATCATGTTTTTCAAGCGCGCCGCCCATGCGGTCGAGCACCTGCTGATAATCGGAGAACACCTGGATGCGGTCCTCGTCCATGCCCATCATGCGCGCGGCATCGGCCATAAGCTGGGCCAGCTCACCACCCACGCACGCCAGCATGTCGAGCTTCTTGGCGGCGGCATAGGCGCCCACGAGCTCATGCATGCGAGGAGCCTCATCGCCCATCTCGCCCATCTCGCCCAGGATCGCCATGCGAGACCCCGTGCACGAAAGCGAGCACAGCAGATCGAGACCAGCAGCCATGGATTCGGCGCTGGCGTTATAGGAATCGTCGATGACGCGGGCACCGCTCTTGGCGCGCTTGATCTCCTGGCGGTGCCCGGTGATCGTGAGGCCCCTAAAGGCAGCATCGATCTGCTCGGGCGTCACGCCCAGGCGATAGGCAACTGCGGCGGCCTTAACGGCATTTGGAACGGACTGCACGCCGGGGATGGCAAGCATGGTATCGGTCGTCTCACCCTGGCCAAAATCGAGCGTAAAGACCGGACGGCCCTCGTCATCAACACGAATGTCGCGGGCACGGACCTCATCATCGTCCGAGACGCCGGCCAGCATCACATCGATACCAGCAGGCTGGGCGAACGTATCGCGAATGAACGGCGTAAAGTCGTCCTCACCGCCCAAAACCAGCAGCGGCAAGAAGTCGCCGGCGGCGCACATACCCTGGACAATCTCGGCCTTAGCGCGGGCGATGTTCTCGCGGCTGCCCAAAATGCCGATGTGAGAGGTACCAATCTTGCTCACGATGGCAAGGTTGGGATTGGCGGACTGGGACAGGCGCTCAATCTCGTGGAAATGGTTCATGCCCATCTCGAGCACCAGGACCTCGGTATCGGCCGGAGCGGAAAGCACCGTGAGCGGCATGCCGATCAGGTTATTGAAATTGCCCTTGGTGGCCCAGACACGATAGCGCTTGGCGAGCACGGCGGCGAGCACGTCCTTGGTCGTCGTCTTGCCGATGGAACCGGTAATACCAACGACCAGGCAGCCAAGCTCCAGGCGATACGTGTGCGCCAAACGCAGCAGAAACTCCTCGGGATCATCGGTCAGCAGGATGGCGCACCCCTTGTCCTGCGCCAGCGAGACCAGCTCGGCCTCGGGCTCACGCGTCATCACGACGGCGCCGGCACCCGACTGGACGGCACGGGAAGCAAAATCATTGCCGTCGACGTTTTCACCGGGAAAGGCGACGAAAATCGTCCCTTCCTCGACCTGGCGCGAGTCGATAACGCACCCGCGGCATACCTGATCGGCTTCTCCCGTCACGGTTCGGGCCCCTGTTGCGGCCGCGAGGTTGTTGACGGCGATCTCTATCATTGCAGCTCCCCTGTAAACCTAATAATGCTATCGGCGTATTGTATCCCAGCGCCGCGCATGCGTGGTGCAGGGCATGTGAACACCCCTCATATGGGACAACAAACCACGCCCCAAAGATTGTAACCCCCTACTTCGTGTGCGGGATACCCAGCACGTCGAGCGCGTTGGCCATAATGGACTGGAACGGCACCGCAGCGGCATCTGAGCCGCTCGGCGTTCCGTCGAGCGTGATATAGCACAGCACCTTGGGCGATTGTGCCGGTGCAAAGCCCATAAAGGACGACATGTAGTTCTCCTTGAGGTAGCCGCCGTTCTCGTCGGCTCGTTCGGCCGTACCGGTCTTACCCGCCACGTCATAGCCGTCAACCGCGCCGCCAACGCCCGTTCCCTCGGACACGACCGTCTGCATGCACGATGTCACCTGGGATGCGGCGTCCTCCGAAATCGCGCGCTCGCCTTCGCCCCAGTCCTTCTCGTCGCCTTTGCTGGACTTATAGAAGTGCGGGGTCATCATCACGCCGCCGTTGGCGATGCCGCCCACGGCACGTGCGATCTCAATCGGCGAGACGGACAGCGCCTGTCCAAAGCTCATCGAACCCAGCGTGGCGCCGTCATACTGGTCACGCTCCTTGACGATGCCCAGGCTCTCGCCCGGAAAATCGACACCGGAGCTGTGACCTATGCCCCACTTGTCCACATAGGCGGCAAAGTCATCCGCACCGATCTTGCGCCCCACCAGGACAAAGCCCACGTTGGACGAACGGCGCATCATCTCGCGCACATCCATGGTCATGGCATAGTCGCGCTTGTCGGCATCGGTGACGGTATCGTCACCCACCTTGATGCTCGCCGGCACCTCAAACGACGTACTCGATCGCACGACGCCCAAGTCGAAGCCGGCGCCCGCCACGAGCGTCTTAAAGACCGAGCCGGGCTCGTAGGCGTCGGTGACCAGGCGCAAGTTCATATCCTCGGTCTTGGCGTTTTCCAGATCGGTCTGGTCGTAGGTCGGGTACGAGCAGGCGGCGAGAATTTCACCAGTCGTGGGGTCGGTGACCAAAGCCGAGCCGTTCTTGGCCTTTGTCTTCTCGACAGCCTCCGCCAAAGCATCCTCAGCCGCTCGCTGCATATTGACGTCGAGCGTCGTCACGATGTCAACGCCGTCGACCGCAGCCACCTTTTTATAGGCACCGCCCGCGATATAGCTGCCGTCCCTCGCGCGCTCGCGCACGAGGGTACCATTCGTGCCGGTCAGAAGCTTGTTGTATTGCTTTTCGAGACCCGTCAAGCCGTCGTTGTCTACATTCACTACACCCAGCACCTGCGATGCCAGATTGCCGTATGGATATACGCGCTTCATGGCCTGCTCAAAAAGCACGCCGGGCAGGTTCTTCTTCTCCAGCGCCGCAGCATCGTCTTCGTCCACCTGGCGCTTGATATACACCCAGGTGCCATCGGACTCGACGAGCTTGCGGCAGGTCTTTTTATCGATTCCAGTTGCCTTGACCAGCGCCGACACCGTCTTGTCAACATCCTCGACAAGCTGCGGGTTCACGGCGATGTTGCGACATTCGACCGACGACGCCAGCACGTTACCGTTGCGGTCGTAGATGGTGCCGCGTTTGGCATAGAGGGTCTGTGCAAGCAGGCGGCGCGCATCGGCACGCTCGCGCAGTTTATCGGCTTCGACAATTTGATAGTCGGCAAGGCGAAAGACGCCCAAGCTCAAACCAAGCCCGATGAAGCCCATGATGGCTTTGCGGCGAGGCAGAGGCGTGCCTGTGAGCCATTCGGTCGACGAACTCTTGCGCGACCTGGTGTTATGCATTTGAGGGCCGTCCGAGCCGCGAAGTCGCGACGCCGGGTCGTTGCCACGGGACTGCCCGGCGTTGTAAGATTGCCGACCCGTTCCTTGATAACCAGAACGTCCCCACGACGAGGGACGTCCAGAACCGCGGCCCCCATCGGAACCGCGGCGATAGTCATTTGTCATACTCAGCTACCGTCTTGCTACTGAGCGGTCGCGGTCGCGTTGGCGCCCGCGGCTGCATCCTGCGAAAAGTCAAGTGTAACGCTCTCGCTGGGCTCCACCATGCCATAAGCGCCCGCAAGGTCGCGAATGCGCGTGTCGGCGCCATAGACCGAATGCATGACCTCCAGGTCGGAGCTCTCATCGGTCGCCTTTTCGAGCGTGCTGGTAAGCTCGGCGTTGCTGTTGAGCACCTGGGCCGTAACGCCGGCGAGCGCCACGCGGGCGACGCCGATCGTCATGAAGATAGCCGCAATGATGCAAAACGTTTTAAGAACGCTCATGAAAACCGGGCTTACCGCCTGGTTTGCCTGACGGCCCGCGCCCGTGTAGACATCAAAGCGCGGCACGCGCTGCTCACGGGGAGCAACGGGGGCCTGCGGCGTCTCACGATAGGCGGGCATGGCGTTCATATCATAGGCGAGTGCTGCGCTTGAAGTGTTGTAGCCCATGATATGCCGCCTCCCATCCCGAGTACGTTGGTAGTGTGTTTAAGCTTCGTTTATGGTGCGAGCGGGAGGTCCAATATCGCGCGGTCGCGCCTACAGACGCTGCGCCACGCGGATTTTGGCTGATCTCGCCCGAGGGTTGCGCTCAACCTCATCAGGCTGGGCAACCAAGGGTTTGCGGGTGATGACCTTGAGTATCGGCACGTTGCCGCACACGCACACCGGAATCTCCGGCGGACACGTGCACCCCTGGCTCATCTCCTTAAAGTGGTTCTTTACGATACGGTCCTCGAGCGAGTGATACGAGATGACGCAGATACGTCCGCCCGGGTTGAGCCACCTGGTGGCGGCATCAAGCCCTCGTTCGAGCACATCGAGCTCGTGATTGACCTCGATGCGAATGGCCTGGAAACTTTTCTTGGCCGGGTGTCCGCCATGCCGACGAGCGGCAGCCGGGATACCCGCCTTGATGATCTCGACAAATTGGCCGGTGGTTTCGATCGGTTCTTGCTCGCGGCGGCGCACGATCTCGCGCGCAATCTGCGAGGCAAACTTCTCTTCGCCGTAGACGCGTAGAATCCGGGCGAGGTCGTGTTCGTTATAGGTGTTGATGACCTCAGCTGCGTTTAAGGTGTTATTACCCGGATTCATCCGCATGTCCAATGGGGCGTCCTCGTTATACGAAAAGCCCCTGCCAGGGATATCGAGTTGCGGTGACGAAACGCCCAAATCGAACAGGAAGCCATCGACCCCGGGCACCTCGGCCGAGCAAAGCAGCTCGTCCAAGTCGCCGAAGTTGCCCTTCAGCAGCTGGTGCGGAACGCCGGGAACCTCGCGGTCCAGACGGGCGCCAGCGGCCTCGAGGGCCATGTCGTCCTGATCGACGCCGAGCAAAAGGCCCGTCTCCCCCACCTGCGCGGCCATTTTTACCGAATGGCCGGCACCGCCAAGGGTGCAATCGCAGACAACGGAGCCGCTCTTTAGCCGCAGCGACTCAAGCACTTCGCCGAGCATGACAGGTTCATGCCGATATTCTTGTGTCAAGATCCCACGCTCCATCCGTTACCTGTGCCTTGCCCTTACGAGAAGAAAAGGTCCAGCAGGGCCTCATCGTCATCGTCCTCATCGGCCGCGGCGCGATCCCAAACCTCAAGGTGGTCGTAGTTGCCCACAACCGTGACCTCGCGGTCGAGGTTCGCCTGCTTGCGGAGAGACTCGGAAAGACCGATACGACCGGCGCTGTCCACGTCCATCGACGTGGTGCGCTTGTTGATCGCCCTCATGAGCTTCTGGTCGTTAATGTCACGCGGGTTAAAACCCTCGTGGCCCTCACGACCCGCGAAGAGTCCTTCGACCCACTTATCGAAGGCCTCGGCAGAGAACACGTACAGAGCATCGACATCCAGGGCTTTGAACACGCGAACGTGCTCTCCAAGCTCCTCGCGAAGGGGTGCAGGCAGGGACAGACGACCTTTTGCATCGAGATTGCGCTCGTATGCACCAGTCATTCCCATGTGCGCCCTCCCCTCGTTTACTCAGATGGCACGTCCGCGGGGACCCCCCCCGCCTGTCGACGTCATCAATAATATGGGGAACCGCCCCATTTTTCAACACCTTTCCCCACCCCTTCCC
>CAJMOM010000050.1:0-10142 GCA_905215005.1 uncultured bacterium
CCACGTCGCGCACGTTGCTGAGGGCACGCTGACCGTCGGTGCTACCGTGACCGCCGCGCTCGACGCCGAGCGCCGTGGCTTCCTGCGCCGCAACCACACTGCCACCCACCTGCTCGACGCTGCGCTTAAGCAGGTCCTGGGCGAGCATGTCTCCCAGGCCGGCTCGCTAGTGACGCCCGAGCACCTGCGTTTTGACTTCACGCACTTCGAGGCCCTGTCCTCCGAGCAGCTCAAGGCTGTCGAGGACCTGGTCAACCAGCAGATCTTCGCTTCCAAGCCGGTTGTGACCCGCGTTATGGGCATCGATGAGGCCAAGGCTGCCGGTGCTGTCGCCCTGTTTGGCGAGAAGTACGGCGACGTCGTCCGCGTCGTTTCCGTGGGTGCCGAGGACCAGCCGTTCTCTCGCGAGCTCTGCGGTGGCACGCACGCTGCCAACACCGCGGAGATCGGCCTGTTCAAGATCATTTCCGAGTCCTCCACAGGCTCCAATGTCCGCCGTATCGAGGCCGTGACCTCTAAGGGCGCCCTCGATTACATGGCCGACCGCTTGGCGCTCGTTGACGCCGCCGCCGCTGCGCTCAAGTGCCGCGTCGACGAGGTTCCCGCCCGTGTGGAGAACCTGCAGGCCGAGCTGCGCGAGACGTCCAACAAGCTCAAAAAGGCTCTGACCGGTGGTTCCTCCGACGCCATTTCCAGCGCCATCGAGGGTGCTGTCGAGCTCGGCGGCTACAAGCTCGTCGTTGCCGAGCTCCAGGGCCTTGAAGCTGCCGACCTGCGCAACGTATGGGATACCGTGCACCAGAAGGTCGCCGGCCCTGTCGCTTGTGTCGTCGCCAGCGTGACTGAGAAGGGCACTCCGGCCCTGCTCGCTGCCGGCTCCGATGACGCCGTGAAGGCCGGGTTCCACGCCGGTAACGTGATCAAGCAGATCGCGGGTCTGGTCGACGGTCGCGGTGGTGGCCGTCCCAACATGGCCCAGGCCGGTGGCAAGAATGCTGCCGGCATCGCCGATGCCCTCGCGGCCGCCAAGACCGCGCTCGGCGCCTAAGAATCTAAGAAGTCACTGTGGTCGCGTTTGCGCTGGACATAGGGGAGACCAGGATCGGCATCGCCGTCTCGAGCCGTGATGGCAAGATGGCGATGCCCGTCAAGGTGCTCCCGGCCGCCGAGGTCACCGGTATGGCCAAGACGTTCCGCTACCTGGTCGAGGACTATGAGCCCGACATCCTGGTAAGCGGACGTCCCTTAACCATGGCCGGTGAGCCCGGCCCCCAGGCCGAGCGCGTTGCCGCCGTGGCGCAAAAGATTGCCGACGAGCTCGATCTTCCACTGGAGTTTGAGGACGAGCGCTTGTCCTCGCAAGAGGCCAAGCGTATCCTGCGCGAGCAGGGCCTCAACGAAAAGCAGATGAGGGGCAAGATCGACATGATTGCCGCCAGCCTGTTTTTGCAGACGTGGCTCGATCGTAAAAACGAGGAGGTTTCGCATGCCTAGCGCTTCCGATCCGCGCCAGCAGAATCGTACACGGCAGCCGGCGTCGCGCCCTGCCCAGCCTGGCCAGCGTCCGGCACAGCCGACGCAGCGCGCAGCTCAGCCTGCCGCGCGCCCGGTGCAGTCCTTCTCTCATTCGGCCAAACCTGTTCAACGGACGGGTCAGCAGCCTTCTGCTCGTTCGGTTCAGCATTCGGCTTTTCACGCGGCTCAGCAGTCCACTGCTCGTACGGCCCAGCCTGCAGGCGGTACCCGCTTTAAGCAGCAGGCACCTACCCAGCGAACTCAGGCCCCTCAATCGCATTCGCATCACGCTCGCGGTTCGCATGGCGTTGCTCCGGCGACCCGCTCGAGCTACAACACGCATTCTCGTCGCGGTGCTCAAAAGAAGAGTTCTCCGGTTCCCATGATCATCGGCGTTGTGGTGGCGGTGCTCGCGCTTGTTGCGATCGCTTTCTTTGTCGTGCCGGCCGTCAAGGGCTTCTTTGCCGGTGAGGATACGAAGGTCACGGCTGGTCAGCAGGTTACGGTGACCATTCCTGATGGTGCTTCGGGCGATGCGATCGCCTCGATTCTCTCCGAGAACCATATCGTCGAGAATCCTAAGGATTACTATGCGGCGGTGAAAAAGCTTAACGCCGATATGTCGCTCAAGCCTGGTACCTATTCGTTCGCCACACTCATGGACGCGACCAAGGTTGTTCAGCAGCTCATGGAAGGTCCCAACGCGGGCTCCAATGCGCTGACTATCCCTGAGGGCCTAACGGTCGATCAAGTCGCCGACCGTGTGGCCCAGGCCTACGACGGCATCTCTAAGGAAGACTTCCTCAACCAGGCCAAGGCCTCCAACTACGTGGACGACTATAGCTTCCTTAAGGGCGCCGCCAATGACTCGCTTGAGGGTTTCTTGTTCCCCAAGACTTATTCGTTGGGCGATTCGCCGACGGCCGATGACGTGATTCGCGCTATGCTCGATCAGTTTAAGACCGAGTATAAGTCGCTTGACTTTGCGAGCTGCGAAGCCAAGATCAAGGAGCGCTACGGTGTGGAGATGTCCGACTACGACATCGTCAATTTGGCCTCTATCGTTGAGCGCGAGGGCCTCAACGCCGATCAGCGTGCGCACGTGGCCTCGGTCTTCTACAACCGCCTTGCCGGCAAGCTCGATGGTTTGCGCTATCTCAACAGCGATGCGACCATGATGTATGTCACCGGTGGCGAGGTTACCGCCGACGACCTGCAGAGCGATAGTCCGTATAACACCTATAAGCACGAGGGTCTGCCACCCACGCCCATCTGCTCTCCGTCGCTCGAGGCACTCAAGGCCACGCTTGAGCCGACCGACTCCGATGACCTGTATTTCTACATTACGCAGGACGAGGAGTACTTCTCGCAAACCTACGAAGAGCATCAACAGTCTTGGAATTAGCATGAGGATTTTTAGCCCCAAACGATACGTTTCCTCGGTCGATCGCATCGACCTCGATACCCTGTGGGCCGACGGCAAACGCGCCATTCTACTCGATCGCGATAACACCCTGGTGCCGCGCGACACCGAGCAGGTTCCCGCCGCGGTTTCCGCTTGGCTTGACGCCGCCCGCGCCAAAGGCTTCAAGCTGTGCATGGTGTCCAACAACTGGCATCGCGACCAGGTCATGAGCTCTGCACGCGAGCTGGGACTCGAGGCCATCAGCCACGCCATGAAGCCGGCGCCGTTTGCTCTCAAGGCGGGTCTTAAGCGCCTCGGCGCCACGGCCGACGAGGCGGTGCTGATCGGTGATCAGCTCTACACGGACGTGTGGAGTGGTAACTTCGCCGGCGTCGATACCATCTTGGTAAAGCCGCAGGCGACGCAGGACCTGTGGTATACGCAGATCTTCCGTATCTTTGAGCGCCGGGCCCTGCGCGACCTTCCCTGCGAGGAATAGGTTTCGCCATGTCCCAGCACATCAAACACGGCTGTGACCATATCTTCTTTATCGGCTTTTTGGGCGCGGGCAAGTCGACGCTTGCGCGCAACGTGGGCACTATGTTCAAGCGTCGATTCATCGATACCGATCGTTTGGTTGTGCGTCGATGCGGCAAGTCGGTGACCGAGATATTTAAGACCGAAGGCGAGGATCGTTTTCGCGAGCTCGAGACCTCGGCACTCCGTTCGCTTCAAAGCGAGCGCAGCCTGTTGGTATCGTGCGGGGGTGGCATCGTCGAGACGCCGGTAAACATTGAGCTGATGCACGAGATGGGTACCTGCGTGTACCTCGAAGGCGACTTTGAGGATTCGTTGCGCCAGATTCGCCGCTCCGATACTCGGCCCGATTTCCGCTCGCCCGAGCATGCTGCGCGCCTGTTTGAGCATCGTCGTCCGCTGTATCGCCAGGCCGCCGATATTACCCTTGATATTCGCAACAAGTCCTTCGAGGACGTTTCCTACCTTTGTGCCGAGATGCTTTTGGAGCGTGGATTGCTATGATTCGCCGTCAACTCATCAATTTCCAAAACCGCAGTGTCGATGTTCGCGTCGGTCTTGGCGCATTTGAGGAACTGTCGCGCATGTTTGCCTCGGCTGTGGGCAAACCCAAGCGGGCGATGGTGGTTTGGAACGACGCCACATCCGAGCGCTTTGGTGAGGTCGTCGAGCATGCGCTGGTCGACGCCGGTTTTGCCGTGTCGCTGCTCGCCCTTGAGGTTTCTCCTGCCGGTGCTACGCTGGCCGATGCCGATACCGTCTTTGGCGCCCTGTCGGCTAGCGGCATTACCTGCGACGATCTCGTTGTCGCTGTCGGCGACACGGCAACTTGCTCGGTCGTTTGCTGGTGTGCCAATCAGTGGTGCGGTCGCACCGAGTGCGCCTTGCTGCCGACGACGTTCGACGCCATGCTCACGGTCGCGACGACCATGAAGCCGTTTGTCGCCTCGTCGGCGAATGCACTTCCCGCTATCGCGTTCCGTCCCGAGCCGGGCTTGGTCGTGTGTGACCTCGACCTTGTTCGCGAGGCGGTCCCGGAGGACCTCAAGCTCGGCTATGTCGTACTTGTTGGCACCATGCTTTCGAGCAGCAAGTCCCGCTGGAATCAGTTTACCGAGACCGTCCCCGAGATTCTCGCGGGCGAGGAGGTCGCGCTCGTCAATGCCGTGCAGTGGTCCCAGACCGCGCGCAAAGACGTGATCATGGCCACGAACCCCAGTGCTCGCCATGCGCTCGATTTTGGCAAGACGGGGGAGCGCACCCTTCGCGCCTGCTTGGGCGATGCTGCGGCACATGTCCCCGCATACCAGCTGCTTTCCGAGGGCATGCGCTTTGAGGCGCGCCTAGCACATGATGCTTGCGACTTCGGTATCGACTATGTGTTTGAGGTCGATGACTGCCTGGAGGACTTTGGCATTGAGGAGCTTGCCTTCGACCTTGAACCGGCGGCCTTTATTTCGGAGCTCCGCAGGCAGCAGTTCGCTCGCTCAAACCGCAGCATGCTGCCGCTTCCTGCGGCGCTGGGCGCTATCCGCCTGACAAATGTCGAGGACGAGATTCTCGAACGCCATGCGCAGGCGTATTTGGCTTCTCGCAAGGAACTTCTCTAACTTTATTGACATCCATCGTCTTTCGTATCATTTTGAGGGACGGGTTTTCAACCGGTTGCGAATCGCTTGTGATTCCGCTATTCGTTTGAAGCCCGTTCCGCTCTTTTTGAGGACAACAAGAAAGGAATCTGCATGTCTGAGTTTGCTGCCGGTCCTGCCGGTCGTATCGAGCGTGTTCGTGCCCTGATGGCCGAGCGTGGCTACGACGCCATCGTCGTGCGCGACGAGGCCAACCTCCGTTGGCTCACGGGCGTGAAGGGCGTCTTCGACTACACCTTCGAGTTCCCGCACGCCGCGTTTATTACGGCTGACCAGTGCTTGTTCCACACCGACTCGCGCTATCTCAACAGCTTTGAGGAGAACACACCCGCCGGCAGCCCCTGGGTCTACGACATGGACGAGGGCACCATCCCCGGCTGGGTCGCCGGCAAGATCGCCGCCAAAAAGTGCCGCGTCTGCGCCGTTGAGGATGACATGCAGATTAACTTCTACCAGGGTATCCAGCGTGGTCTGGAGGACCGCTCCGTCGTCTGCATGCTGCCGCTGATGCACGACGACATCCGCAAGATGCGCGCCATCAAGGATGCCGAGGAGATCGAGCTCATGCGCCACGCGCAGTCGATCACCGATGCCGCCTTCCAGCACATGCTCGGCTATATTAAGCCCGGTATGACCGAGAAGCAGGTCCGCAACGAGCTCGAGAACTTTATGTTCGCCAACGGTGCCGACAGCCTGGCCTTTGGCTCCATCGTCGCGAGCGGTCCCAACACCGCCAATCCGCACGCCGTGCCGAGTGACCGCGTGATCGAGAAGGGCGACTTCGTCCTCATGGATTACGGCGCGGGCTACTGCGACTACCGCTCCGACATGACGCGCACTGTCGTGATGGGCGAGCCCACCCAGGAGCAGCTCGACCTGTACGCGCTCGTGCGCCGCACCCATGAGGAGTGCGTCGCCGCTATCCATCCGGGCGTCGAGGGCAACGACATTTTCAAGCTTTCCAAGAAGATTATTGGCGATGCCGGCTATGGCGATTACTACAACCATGGTCTGGGCCACGGCGTGGGCATCGACATCCACGAGCTGCCTAACTTCAACCGCAGCAAGAATATCATCGAAGTCGGCTCGGTTATCACCATGGAGCCCGGCGTGTACCTGCCCGGCGTGGGCGGCGTGCGCCTGGAGGACTACGGCGTCGTCACCGAGAACGGCTACGAGCCCTTCACCAAGACCCCGCACGACCTGCACGTTATCGACTGCTAGTCTACTTCGGTAGACAGTTTGGGGCGGGGCGTTCGGATCGATTCGGACGCCCCGCGTTCTCTTTTTATGCGCTCGCCGCAGGCGCCGTCTGCAAGTGTATAATTTCTGTCGTATGTAATTTGGACGCTTGTGCGTTCTGCCCATAACAAGAAAGGTCGCTATGCCTACCATTTCTACCGCCGACTTCAAGAACGGCCTCGGTCTCCGCATCAAGGACAAGGTCTACACCATCGTTGAGTTCCAGCATGTCAAGCCGGGCAAGGGCGGCGCGTTTGTGCGCTACAAGACCCGCGACATCAAGAGCGGCCGCGTCGTCGAGAACACCTGCAACGCCGGCACCAAGTTCGAGAGCGTCATGCTCACCACCCGCGAGTTCCAGTACCTCTACAACGATGGCGCCGACTACATCTTCATGGACAACGAGTCCTATGAGCAGGTTCCCGTTCCCGAGGACATGGTGGGCGAGAACTCCAAGTGGCTGCGCGAGAACGACGTCTGCCAGCTGCTCTTCGCCGACGATGAGCTCATGGGCGTGACCCCGCCGATGTTCATCGAGACCACCATCGTCCAAACCGACCCGGGCTTTAAGGGCGACACCGTCCAGGGTTCCACCAAGCCGGCCACGATCGACACCGGCGCTGTCATCCAGGTCCCCATGTACCTCAACGAGGGCGAGGTCATCAAGGTTGACACCCGCGACGGCAAGTTCGTCTCCCGCGTCTAGCAACCAAATCTTCTAGGAGGACTCATGCCCCAGGAAATCAAGATTGACGGCATCGGCATTTCGCCCGATGTTCTGACCGCCATCGTCTCGCGCGCCGTGTCCGATGTCGAGGGCATCGCCTCCGTTGGCGTCAAGGACCTTGCCACCAACCTTGTCTCCATGATGCTCTCGTCCAAGGCCCCGGCTTCCGAGCCGGCGGTCGAGGCCGAGGTCGTCGGCGACAAGCTCGCACTCACCGTGCGTGTCGTGGTGTTCTTTGGCTATCCGTTCAAGAAACTCGCCGAGGCCGTTCGCGCCGCCGTGGTCGCCGCCATCGATGCCCAGGTGGGCGTTGAGGTTGAGCGTGTTGACGTTTGCATCGACGGCCTCGTTTTCCCCAAGGAGTAACCTTTGAGCCTTAAGGTTTATCGCGGGCGTACGCTTGCCCGCAGTCAGGCGCTGCAGCTGCTGTTTCAGGCCGAGGCCACGGACAGCCCGCTCGAGCGCGTCCTCGAGGGTGATTTCCTGATCTCGAAGGGTCCCCTCGACCCCTATGCGTTGGAGCTGTGCCGCGGTGCCTACGAGCATATCGACCGCATCGACTGCGCTCTGCGCTCCGTTGCCAAGAACTGGGATCTTATGCGTATGCCCGGCGCCGACCGCAACCTGCTGCGTATCGCCGTTTACGAGATGCGTTTCCTCACCGACGAGGAGGTCTCGGACGCCATCGTGATCAACGAGGCTGTCGAGCTTGCCAAGGCCTATGGCACCGACCAGTCCGCGTCGTTCGTCAACGGCGTGCTGGGCAAGATCGCTCGCAGCGAGGAGCTGCCGGGCGAGGACCTGTACCAGGAGCTGCTGGCCGAAGATCGCGCTCGCGAGGAGGCGCAGGCTGCCGAGGCTGCCGCCAAGGTTGCGGTTGCCCAAGCTGAGGCTGGCGTGCTGGCCGAGGATGCGGACGCCGCCGAGGCTGACATCGACTCCGTCGAGGAGTAGCCATGCCAGAGGGTTCCGTCCGCAACTTCGACGAGATCTCGGACCGTCTGGATCAGATCATCGCTACCGTTCGCTCCAAGGATACCTCCTTGGAGCGTTCGCTCGATTTGTTTGACGAAGCGATTGAGCTGGGCTCCCGCGCGGTCGATATGGTCGACAAGTTTGAGTTGACACCGCGTGAGGCCGACAAGCTCGAGCAGGAATACGATGAGGATGCGGCAAACGAATCCCAGGATAGCTAGGCCGCATCTCCGGATACGAATGGTTGATGGCATTCATGAAACGCGTGCGTCTTGATGACGAACTGATTTCACAGGGCATCTGCGCCGATCGCGCGGATGCCCTTCGCACTCTTATGGCCGGCTTGGTCTCGAGTGGCGGCGAGCGCTTGACTTCGCCGGGCCTTAAGGTGACCCCGGGTCTGCCGTTGCACATGAAGGGGCGCATTCCATATGTTGGCCGCGGCGGTCTTAAGCTCGAAGGCGCGCTTGATGCGTTTGGTATCAATCCGACGGGCCTTGCCTGTCTGGATGTGGGCTGCTCTACCGGCGGCTTTACCGATTGCCTGCTCAAGCGCGGAGCTGCGACCGTTGTCTCGGTGGACGTGGGTCGCGCCCAGTTCGATTGGTCGTTGCGTCAGGACGATCGCGTGACGCTGCATGAGCGCACAAACGTGACGCAGCTGCCTGAGCTTGGCTATGCCGGCGCCATCGACCTGGCTGTGTGTGATGTCTCGTTTACCAGCATCGCGAACATTATCGATGCGGTACTGGCGTGCCTGGCTCCTACGGGTGCATTCTGCACGCTCGTAAAGCCGCAGTTTGAGGCTCCGGCGGCGCTGGTGGGCGAGGGCGGCATTGTGACCGAACCCGCCGTGCGCCGCGATACACTCGTGGCGGCGGTTGAACTCTTTGCTGCCAAGGGCCTGTTCCCGGTCGATGTGTGCGTGTCACCCATTCATGGTGCCAAGGGCAACGTTGAGTTTTTCGTGTACGGCACGAGATTTGAACCCGGCGACCGCTCGCAAGACGAGCTGCAATCCCAGGTATCGGTTTTGAGCGAGAAAGCTGCAACGCTATGAAGGTCTTTCTGGTTCCCAATTACTACAAGCAAGAGGCGGTCGAGAGCGGCCTGATGCTCGAGCTTTGGCTGACGCGCCAGGGCTATGAAGTCGCATGGGCTGCCGACCAGCGATCGAAGATTCAAAGCACGCCTGATATTGATGGCTCCGATCTGGTCATTACGCTCGGCGGGGACGGTACGTTGCTGCGCGCTGCCCGCATCCTCAACCATCGCGAGATTCCTATTCTCGGTCTTTCCTATGGTCACCTGGGCTTTTTGACGGCTGCGAGTCCCGAGGAGCGCGACATTCTGCAGGTCGTGAGCGACGCCCTGTCCGGCGAGCTGCATGTGAGCCGTCGCGCTACCATCGCCGCGGATATCGTGTCCGTGCGCGAAGACGGTACGAAGGATGTCGTGCGCACCTTCGCCCTCAACGACATGGCGCTTACGCGCGGCCCCCTGTCCGATATGGTCGAGTTTGACATCACGGTGTCGGGCCACCATATCGATCGACTGCGTGGTGACGGCGTGGTCGTGTCCACGGCGACTGGTTCTACGGGTTACGCGCTCAGTGCCGGTGGCCCCATCGTGAGCCCCGACTATACGGGCATGGTCTGCGTACCCATTGCGCCGCACACCATTCAGGCCCGTGCCTTCTTGACTTCGCCGAGTGATGTCGTCGAAATCTTTATGTCCGATGATCGCCCGAGCGTGCCGGCGATCGCCATCGATGGACAGTTTATTACCTGCGATGGCACGGTCGAGAGCGTGGCTGTGCGTCGCGGTCCCGGTGATGTGCTGCTGCTGGATTACGGCCCCGAGAGCTTCTATAACTCGGTGAGCCGTGTGTTCTACGGAGTGCGTCATGATCGATGAGCTGCAGGTTTCTAACATTGCACTCATTCGCGAGGCGACGTTGGTGCCGAGTGCCGGCCTGACTGTCCTGACCGGCGAGACCGGTGCCGGCAAGACCGCGCTGCTCTCGGCCCTCAAACTTATTTTGGGCGAGCGCGCGGATTCCTCGACGGTGCGCGAGGGTGAGGCGCTGGCG
>CAJMOM010000051.1:0-10041 GCA_905215005.1 uncultured bacterium
TCACCTACGTGTCGCGTCAGGCCGAGCTCGCGCCCAACGAGGCATGCAAGACCTTCAACATGGGCGTCGGCCTGTGCCTGATCGTCGCCCCCGAGGACGAGGCCGCGGTTACCGAAGCCCTGGTCGCGCTGGGCGAGAAGCCGTTCCGCGTGGGCGAGTGCGTCGAGGGTTCCGGTAAGGTCGTGTACTCCGATGAGCGCTAACGATCAGATGGCTGCTAGTGAGGGCCTGGGCTTTGTGCCCTACACCCGTCCGACCGGCACCGATACGGCCGAGCCGCTCAAGATCGGTGTGCTCATCAGCGGTTCGGGTACCAACCTGCAGGCGCTGATCGATCTGATCGCCGCCGGTAAGCTCAACGCCTCGATTGAGCTTGTGGTGTCGAGCCGTCCTTCGGCTAAGGGTTTGCAGCGCGCTGAGCGCGCGGGCATCCAGACGCTGACCCTTTCCAAGGATGTCTATGCCGACCCCATCGCTGCCGACGAGATTATTGCGCACGAGCTGCTCGAGCGCGGCTGCGAGTATGTGGTCATGGCCGGCTACATGCGCATGGTGCACACGCCTCTGCTGGCGGCGTTTCCCAACCGCGTGGTCAACTTGCATCCGGCGCTGCTGCCGAGCTTTACCGGTGCGCATGCGATTGACGATGCCTTTGCGCGCGGCGTCAAGGTAACTGGCGTGACCGTGCATTTTGCCAACGAGGTCTACGACAACGGTCCCATCATCGCCCAGCGTGCGCTGGCTGTTGAGGAGGGCTGGGATGTCGACACGCTCGAGGAGCACATCCATGCGATTGAGCACGTGCTGTATCCCGAGGTCGTGCAAATGCTCGCCGACGGCCGCGTTCACGTGCTGGAGAGCGGCAAGGTGGCGATTGACGCGCCTCGCGGCTAGTGGCGCACAGTACAATTTAGTTGAGTAGTCAGGGTGGTCATTGGCGCCAAGGCGCGCGTGGCCACCTTTTGTTTTGGGTAGTCATCGGGAACGGTCTTTAACGACTGGTCATTCAAGAACGTCGCAGGTGACTAGATGAGAGAGGTGAGCGCATGGCGGATAACGAAGCACTGTTTACGCCTGAGCTGGTGTTTTTTGATTGGGAGTGTGCGACGCCGGATGAGGTGTTCGCGCGGCTTGAGGGCGAGCTTGCACCACGTGGCTACATTGCATCCGGTTGGCTCGACGCCGTTCGCACGCGCGAGGATGCCTATCCCACGGGTCTTGCCATGCCGGCGGCAAACATTGCCATTCCGCATACCGATCCGGGGTTTGTGGCCAAGCCCTATATCGCGGTGGTGAAGCCCGCCGCGCCCGTGACATTCAACGCTATGGCTGGCATGGGCGCTCCGGTGCCGGCGCAGATCGTCATCAATCTGGGTATTGCCGAGCCGGGCGGCCAGGTCGAGGCCCTGCAGGCGCTCATGAACATCTTTATGGACGCCGATGCCGCAGCCGACGTGCTCGGCCAGACCACGTCCCAGGGCATGGTCGACGCCATCCGCCGTCACTTCTAAGGTGGGGCTGAGCCGGCACTTGGGGACTGTCCCTAACTGCCGGCTGCCAGAGCTGTCCCCTTTGCACCAAAATGGTGCAGATTAACCTGTCCCCAATGCACCAAGCGTGCCGCGGGGGCTGCGTTGTGACACAATGGCGTTTGTTCGATTCGTTATGCGAAAGGCCGACTATGGCAAATAAGAAAAAGAACTCCGGGGCCGCGCCGACGCCCGAGCAGCAGGCCCGCGCTGCCTCCAGCTCTCGCAAGAAGCAGCGCAAGACGTACGTGTCTAAGACCGTCAAGATCGTCCTGGTGGTCATCGGCGTGCTGGCAATGCTGCTTTCCGTCTCGGCCATGGCGTGCTCCGGCCTTATGTCGCAGGCCGAGGACACCTCGGGCTACAAGCTGACCGGCGGTGTTGCTGCAACTATCAACGGCACCAACCTCACCGAGGACACCGTGACCAAGCAGATCATGAGCATGCGCACGTCCTACGGCTACACCAAGGATAAGGATTGGGCGCAGTATCTGGTTGACAACGACCTCACGCCCAAGAAGTACCGCAAGCAACTCATCGACTCCTACACGCAGCAGATTCTGCTTCAACAGGCACAGAAGGAGAACGGCGTGACGGTGTCGGACGAGGAGGTCGAGAAGGCTTGGAAGGACGCGTGCAAGAGCGCAGGCGGTGCCAAGGCCTTTAAGAAGACCCTCAAGACCTACGGCTATACCGAGGACACCTACAAGGACTCGCTCAAGGAGAGTCTGGCGCAACAGAAACTCAAGGATGCCGTCGCGGCCACGAGCAAGCCCAAGGACAGCGAGATTGTCGATTACATCAACGAAAACCTGTCCAGCTACAACGACGCCCGCCGCTCGTCGAACATCCTGATCAAGGTTGATTCCGACGCTTCCGACGAGGACAAGGCTGCCGCCAAGGCCAAGGCGCAGGAGTGCCTGGGCAAGATCAACTCCGGTGAGCTGAGCTTTGAGGACGCCGTTGAGCAGTACTCCGAGGACACCGGTTCCAAGGAGAAGAAGGGCGATGTGGGCTGGGATAAGCTCACCACTTTCGTCGACAGCTACCAGACGGCGCTCGAGGGACTCAACAAGGGCGACGTGAGCGAAGTCGTCGAGTCGACCTATGGCTACCACATCATCAAGTGCACCGACTACTTCCATGTCGATAATCAGGTTGATGACATCAACCAGGTGCCCAAGGACATCAAAAAGTACGTCTCCAACGTGGTGAAGACGCAAGCGGCCAGCACCGCGTACAGCGAGTGGCTGGAGCAGTACAAGAAGGATGCCGACATCACCGTCAACCCCATGCCCAAGGACGTACCCTATAACGTGAGTCTGAAGGGCGTCACCAAGAGTTCGACCGACGATTCGTCGAAGACTGAGTAACCATGGGGCGGTGCTCGCGTGAGTGCCGCCCACGCTATTAGAGAGGATTTGCAGATGACCAACGAAGAGCTGCAGAAAGAAATGATCGCGGCCATGAAGGCCAAGGACAAGGTCCGCCTGTCCATCATTCGCCAGGTTAAGGCCGAGGTGAAGAATATCGAGGTCAACGAGCGCCGCGATGTGACCGAGGAAGACGTCAACAGCATGATCAAGCGTCTGATCAAGCAGACGAGCGAGACGCTGGAGATGTCCATCAAGGCCGGCACCGACCAAGAGCGTACCGACAACCTGACCGAGCAGGTCAAGATTCTGGAGAGCTTGCTGCCCGCGCAGGTTTCGGGCGAGGAGCTCGAGGCTCTGATCGAGCAGGTTATCGCCGAGCTGGGCGCCACGTCCAAGAAGCAGATGGGCCAGGTTATGGGCGCACTCGGCAAGGCCACCGGTGGCAACTTCGATAAGCCGGCCGCGGCAAAGATCGTCGGAGCCAAACTCGCGTAGGGGCCGAGCGGTACATAGTTGATGTTTAGGGGGGGCGTGGCCGTCATGGTCGCGCCCCTTTTTGCTGGGCTGGGCACTCATTGGGGACAGGCTTAAATGAGTGCCCAATGAGCAGGTACTCATTTAAGTCTGTCCCCAATGACTAGGTGGAAGGTTGCGGGTTCTTTACTGGAATGTAGTGTGGGCTGCGGAAACGCGGTTCTTTCCGTACAATAGTTCAACTCGTGTAAACGCAGGGAAGGGACATTCATGGCAGACATGATCGAGATCAAGCATCTCAACAAGTACTTTGGCGACCTGCATGTGCTCAAAGATATCAATCTCACCGTCAAGCGCGGCGAGAAGCTCGTAATGATCGGGCCTTCCGGTTCGGGTAAGTCGACGCTCATCCGTTGCGTCGATTATCTGGAGGAGCCCACGTCGGGCGAGGTCGTCATCGACGGTACGCCGCTCACCAAAAAGAATCACCTGGAGATGGCTCGCAAGTATAGCTCCATGGTGTTTCAGCAATTCAACCTGTATCCCAACATGACGGTGCTCGGCAATCTGACGCTCGCGCCCATCAAGCTGCAAAAGAAGAGCAAGGAGGAGGCGAACGAGATCGCCATTGCCGCGCTCAAGCGCGTCGGCATGGCGCATAAGGCTGGCGAGTATCCGCAGAACCTCTCGGGCGGTCAACAGCAGCGCATCGCCATCGCCCGTGCCCTGTGCACCAAGCAGCCTATCATCCTGTTTGACGAACCGACCTCGGCGCTCGACCCCGAGATGGTCCAGGAAGTCCTGGACGTTATGATTGAGCTCGCGCAGGAGGACATCACCATGATCTGCGTGACGCACGAGATGGGCTTTGCGCGCCAGGTGGCCGACCGCGTCATCTTTATGGAGGACGGCCGTATCCTGGAGGAGGGCACGCCCGAGCACTTCTTCGATAACCCCGAGAACCCGCGCTGCCGCGAGTTCCTGTCCAAGATTCTGCACTAGGCGCGGTGATGGACATGACGGATATGACGAGGGCGGCCGTGTCGCGCCGTCATTTTTTGCAGCTGGCGGGCGCCGGCATGCTTGCGCTGACGGGGACCGCGCTTACCGGTTGCGGCAACTCCACCAGCGGCGAGGGCTCCGACAAGGGGTCCAAGCTTGCGGCCATCAAGTCGCGTGGCCATCTGAACGCCGGCGTTAAGAAGGACGTTCCCGGCTACGGCTATTACGACACCGCCAAGGGTCGCTTTGAGGGCATGGAAGTCGATTTGTGCTACCAGATCGCCGCTGCCGTCTTTGGCGTGAGCTACAAGGAGGCCCGTGCCCAGGAGCTTGTCGAGTTTACCGACGTAACGCCCAAGACGCGCGGCCCGCTGATCGATAACGGCCAACTCGACGTGGTCGCGGCGACCTACACCATCACCGACGAGCGCAAGAAGAGCTGGGATTTCTCGACGCCGTACCGCACCGACTACGTGGGACTCATGGTCAAGAAGCGTTCGGGCTTTACCTCGATTGAGGATCTGGACGGCAAGGTCATTGGCGTGAGCCAGGGCGCTACCACGCAGAGCCTGATCGAGCAGATGATCAAGGACAACGGCTTTAGCTGTAAGCCCGAGTTTAGGGCCTTTAGCGGCTACCCCATCATCAAGAGCTCGCTCGATGCCGGCAATATCGACGTCTTTGCCATGGACCGCTCCACGCTGGCCGGTTACATGAACGAGACCGTTGAGCTGTTGCAGCCCGAGGTCAAGTTTGGCGAGCAGGGCTACGGCGTGGCGACCAAGAAAGGCTGCGACCTTTCGGCCGTGGTCGACCAGGTGATTTGCGATCGCCTGGCCGACGGCTGGCTCGACCAAGAGGTCAAGACCTGGGGTCTTGTATAGGCGCATCGTCCAAGGAAGGAATCAAATGCTCGAAGGATTATTTGACGCCGACCGCTGGTCGACGACATTTCAAAACATGGGGCCCTTCTGGGAGGGCTTTGGCGTGACACTGCAGGTGGTCGTTGCCGGTCTGCTGCTGTCGCTGGTGCTGGGCACGCTGCTGGGCGTGTTCTCTACCACTCGTTCGCGCGTGCTGCGCGCCATAAGCCGCGTGTACGTGGAGTTTTACCAGAACACCCCGTTGCCCGTGCAGGTGCTCTTTATGTACATGGCCGGACCGCAGTTTTTGCAGGCCATAACCGGTGCCGACCAGCCGGTGCGCATCGCGCCGTTCGTGCTGGGCTTCTTGGGCGTGGGCCTGTATCATGCGGCCTACATTTCGGAGGTCATCCGCACTGGTATCGAGGCGGTTCCGCGCGGTCAGATGGAGGCGGCCCAGAGCCAGGGCTTCACCCGTGCGCAGGCGTACTGGTACATCGTGCTGCCCCAGACGTTCAAGATCATTTTGCCGCCGCTGTGTAACCAGGCGCTCAACCTGGTCAAGAACACGTCGGTGCTGGCGCTCGTGGCCGGCGGCGACCTTATGTACCGTTCCGACAACTTTGTGAGTCTGTACGGCTACCTGCAGGGATATATCGTCTGCTGCCTTATGTACTTCATCATCTGCTTTCCGCTCGCCATGCTGGTGCAGTGGCTCGAGCGCCGCTCAAAGGAGCGTCCGCGCGGTGTGAGCCTGGCCGAGCTGGGGCTCGACAACGTAGAGGAGGCCTAGCGCATGGAAATCTTCAACGCGACCAACCTGCTCTACATTTGGGGCGGCTTTGTTAAGACGATCGAGATCTCGGCGCTGTCGATCTTTTTCTCGCTCATCTTCGGCACGGTGCTGGCGCTCGTTAAAAGCTATGCGCCCCGCCCGTTCCGTATTTTGGTGAGCGCCTATATCGAGCTGTTCCGTTGCACGCCAAACCTGCTGTGGATCCTTTTTATCTACTTTACGGTGCAGGGTTTGGACATTGTGATTTCGACCATCGCCTTTACGCTGTTTACCAGCGCCGTTATGGCCGAGATTGTGCGCGGCGGCCTCAACTCGATTCCGCGCGGCCAGTTTGAGGCAGCGCAGAGCCAGGGCTTTGGCTTCTTTGCCACCATGCGCTACATCATTCTGCCGCAGACGTTTAAGACGATCATTCCGGCGCTGTTTAGCCAGTGCACGACTGTCATCAAGGACAGCTCGTATCTTTCGGGCATTAACGTGGCCGAGCTCATGTACACGGCCAACGTCGTGATGGCCCACGCGATCGATCTGTCGCAGGTGCTTATGCTCTACGGCCTGGTGTTTGCGATGTACTTTGTGCTCAACTTTGGTATCTCGCTGCTGGTCCGAGCTTATCAACGTCGTATTGTGGCAGCGTAGAATGTGGCAAAGGGACAGTCCCTTTGCCACATAGAGAAAGGAATCGCGATGAGCGATCTGGAGAATAAGAAGAATCCTGTGGTCATTACCATCGCGCGCGACTTTGGCGCCGAGGGCCACGAGATTGGTCGTATCCTCGCCGATGAGCTGGGGATTCCGCTGTACGATAACGAGCTGCTGGTGCGTGCTTCGCTGCGCGCGGGTGAGTCGCTCGACAAGATGGCCGCCTACGACGAGCGCCTGGCCGTGGAGAACATGGCGTTTCTGCCCGACCGCTACGATGCGCGTTCGTACTCGGACAAGTTGTTCCAAAAGATGAGCCAGGTGATTTTGGATCTGGGTGAGACCGAGAGCTGCATTATCGAAGGCCGTCTGTCCGATTATCTGCTGCGCAACAACCCCAACCACATCGCCGTGCTGGTGACTGCGCCCTTTGAGGACCGCGTCGAGATCGTGCGCAAGAAGCGCGGTCTCAACAAAAAGAAGGGCGCCAAGCTGGTCAAGCAGCAGCAGAAGGCGCGCGAGGCGTTCTATAAGCGCTACAGTGCCGGAAAGTGGAAGATGACGAGCGGTAAAGACATCGTCGTCAACCGCGCCAAGCTGGGCCGCGAGGGTTGCAAAGACGTTATTGCCGCAGCCTACCGCTACAAAGTAGCGCAGCTCGAAGACTAACCGACCAAAAACCACCACAAAGGGGACAGGCACCTTTGTGGTGGTCGGTCGACTGGCATAGAAAAAGTCCCCGCCGGGCGTGTGCTCGACAGGGACTTTGCCGTTTAATGGCTAACGCTGATGGTGATTACTCGCCCAGCAGGCTCTTGGTGATGGAAGCGGCGGCCTTCTTGCCAGCGCCCATCGCCAGAATGACCGTAGCGGCACCGGTGACGATGTCGCCGCCGGCCCAGATGCGGGGATCGGTGGTCTGGCCGGTCTCCTCGTCGGCGACGATGTAGCCCCACTTGTTGAGCTCCATCTTGCCGCCGATCTTCTTTGCGAAGGGGTTGGCGTTGGTGCCGATAGCCGAGATCGCGACGTCGCAGGGGATCTCCTCGATGGCGCCCTCGATGGGCACCGGGCGACGACGGCCGGACTCGTCGGGCTCGCCGAGCTCCATCTTCTGGACCTTGACGGCGCACACGGAGCCGTCTTCGCCAGCGACAAACTCGAGCGGGGAAACGAGCGGCAGAACCTCGACGCCCTCGGCCTTGGCGTGGTGCAGCTCGGCACGACGGCAGGGCATCTCGTCCTCGGTACGGCGGTAAGCGATGATGGCGTGCTCGGCGCCCAGACGCTTGGCGGTACGGACGGCGTCCATAGCCACGTTGCCGCCGCCAAAGACAACGACGTTCTTGCCGTGCTTGGTGGGGGTGTCGTACTCGGGGAACTTGTTGGCCTTCATCAGGTTCACGCGGGTGAGGTACTCGTTTGCGAAGAAGACGTTGGGCAGGTTCTCGCCGGGGACGTTGAGGAACTTGGGCAGGCCAGCGCCGGTCGCCACGTAGATGGCGTCGAAGCCCTGCTCGAACAGCTCCTCGGCCGTGGCCATGTTGCCCACGACGGAGTTGTACTCAAACTTGACGCCCATGTCCTCCAGGCCGTCAATCTCGCGCTTGACGACCGCCTTGGGCAGACGGAACTCGGGGATGCCGTAGACCAGCACGCCGCCGCCGGTGAAGAAGGCCTCGAAGACGGTAACGTCAAAGCCGTTACGGGCGAGCTCGCCGGCGCAGGTGATGCCGGACGGGCCGGAGCCGACGACGGCGACCTTCTTGCCGTTCTTGGGGGCCATCTTGGGCGTGGAGGCGAGCTCGGGGCGATCACCCAGGAAGCGCTCGAGCTGGCCGATGGCCACGGGCTCGGACTTCTTACCACGGATGCACTTGCCCTCGCACTGGTTCTCCTGCGGGCAGACGCGGCCGCAGATGGCGGGAAGCATGGAGTCCTCGCGGATGGTATCGAGAGCGCCGCCGAAGTCCTTCGCGCGGATCTGCTCGATAAAGCGGGGAATGTTGATGTTGACGGGGCAGCCCTCAACACAGAACGGCTTCTTGCAGTTGAGGCAGCGCTCGGCCTCGGCCAGCGCCATCTCCTCGGTGAAGCCCTTGTCGACGGGGCGGAAGTCGCAGGCGCGCTCGGCAGCCGGCTCCTCGTTATCGGGGGTGCGGGGCGACTTCATATCGGCAACGAAACGACCGTTAACTAGTGGCATGCGCAGCTCTTTTCCTCATAGGCCTTGAGGGACTCGCCCTCTTCGGAACGGTAAGCGGCCTGGCGGGCACGAAGGTCATCCCAGTCGACCAGGGTGGCATCGAAGTCGGGGCCGTCGACGCAAGCGAACTTGGTCACGCCGCCCACCTCGACGCGGCAGCAGCCGCACATACCGGTGCCGTCAACCATGATGGGGTTGAGCGACGCGGTGATGGGGGTATCGTACTTCTGGGCGGTGAGGGTCGAGAACTTCATCATCGGAACGGGGCCGACGCAGAAGACCTGGCTCACGGCCTTGTCCTGCAGCAGGCGCTCCAGCGGAGCGGTGACAACGCCCTGCTCTCCGTAGGAACCGTCGTCGGTGGTGATATGGATGTGGTCCTCGTCGAGGAGCTCGCGGAACTGGTCCTCCATGAGCAGGAGGTCCTTGGTGCGGGCGCCCATGATGGCGTGCACCTCGTGACCGGTCTCGACCAGGTGCTTAGCGACCGGGAAGGCAATTGCCAGGCCGACGCCGCCGCCAATGACGGCGCAGGGGCCCTCGGCCATCTCGGTGGGAACGCCCAGCGGGCCCACGACGTCGCGCAGCGACTCGCCGGCCTCGTAGGTGGAAAGCATCTCGGTGGTCTTGCCGATCACCATGAAGATGAACTCGACCCAGCCCTCGTCACCGTTCCAGCCAGCCAGGGTAAACGGGACGCGCTCGCCCGTCTCGTTGGCGCGGACCATGAGGAACTGTCCAGCGTGCGCATGCTTGGCGATTGCGGGCGCCTCGATGCGGAACTTGAACACCTTCTCCGAGAACTGCGTCTTCTCCAGGATCTTATACATAGAACCCCTCTCTTGTTAGGGCCGCCGAACCGTGCCTCCACGGAAATGGACGGTAGCCCGAGTAAAACCGTACGCGCACAGGCGTTGTGCAGACATACGGTGCAAATTATACCCTCATGGCAATGTCGCTTACGTGTTTCTTTGGCGGTTAGGAGCAGGGTTTATCCACTTCGGCCTACCAAAAAGGGATGTTTATTTTGGTCGGTTTTATCAGGCAAAACGGCAAAGGGGGCCGGCCTCGCGCTTCGGTGAGGCCGGCCCCCTTTGGAGCGTTATGCATGTATGGTTGCAGCGTGTTTATTGCGATGTGCCGACTGCGGCGT
>CAJMOM010000052.1:0-9833 GCA_905215005.1 uncultured bacterium
AGCCTTGGCGGCCTTGGCAGCCTTGGCCTCCTCGGCCTTCTTGAGCTGGGCGGCAGCGGCGCCACCGAACTTGTCGGCGAAGCGCTGGACGCGTCCACCGGTGTCGACGAACTTCTGCTGGCCGGTGTAGAACGGGTGGCACTCGTTGCAAAGTTCGACCTTCATCTCGGACACGGTAGCGTGCGTCTTGAAGGTGTTGCCGCAGGAGCACGTCACCGTGCACTCGACATACTGGGGATGGATACCCTGCTTCATGGTAGGACTCCTTATTGGTCAGGCGCTGGTTACCGATCAGCGCATAAGGCGTCTTGGTTTCCGACCAAGACAACAAACTCGGCTATGATACCACGGCGCCGTGCGTCCCACAAAAGGTTCACGGTCTTTGCACCGGAGCGCACGGGCGCATCTGCCTGATCGCGGAGCCAACAGGAACCGCCTGAGCTGTCCAGGGTGCCAAAAATACACCCCGCGAGACAAGCACTCCATGTTGCAGACGTGTAACGCTGCAGCAAAGGTGCCCCTTTTGGCGCCAGACAGGTACAATGATGAACGCTGTACCGTAGCGGAGCGCACCCGCGCGCCGCAACCACGCGAAAGGGTTTCCCATGGCCGAGATCTCGTCCTCCCGTATCGTCATCACCGTCCTTGGCAAGAACCGCCCCGGCATCGTCGCCGGCGTCACCCGTGTCCTGGGCGAGGCCAACGTCGACATCCGCGACATCACGCAGTCCATTATCGAGGACATCTTCACCATGACCATGCTGGCCGATACCGCCGAGTCCAAGCTCGACTTCGCCGAGCTGCAGAAGGCCCTGGCCGAGGCCGGCGAGCTTTCGGGCGTCAACGTGTCCATCCAGCGCGAGGACGTCTTCAACTTTATGTACCGCCTGTAGCGAGCAAGCCGCTGGGGATAGCCTGACGCGCGCATGCCCATGCAAGCCACCCCGATGCGGCCCGGAGAGGAGCGCGCATGGCCTACGACGCCAAGAAAATCTATTACCGCTTCGATGACCACTTGAGCCGCCTGGTTCTGGATTACGAAGCAAGCCGCCAGATTTCGCCTGAGAGCGAAAGCCTCTACCACGGCCTGCCGACCGACCCTTATGACGAGGGCCTGTTTGTCGAGCACAATGTCAAGCGCGGCCTGCGCAATGCCGACGGCTCGGGCGTGGTCGCGGGCCTCACTCGCATCTCGGATGTGCACGGCTACAACAAGGTCGACGGAAAGGTCGTGCCCGATCAGGGCAAGCTCACGCTTCGCGGCTACAGCATCGAAGACCTGGTCAACAATGCCCAGGCCGAGAATCGCTACGGCTACGAGGAAGTCGCCTATCTGCTTATCACGGGTTCGCTGCCCAACAAGAAAGAGCTCGACGGCTTTTGCGAGCGCCTGGGCGCCTTTAGACATCTGAGCGACGAGTACGTCAAAGAGTTCCCTATGACCACGGTGTCGTCGAGCATCATGAACGTGCTCCAGCGCGCCGTGCTGCTGCTCTACGCCTTCGACGCCGAGCCCGACGTAATTACGCCCGAGCATGAGATCGACGTCGCCATCTCCATGCTCGCCCGTCTCCCCCGCATCGCCGCCTTCGCACACATGGCCTCGGTCGCCAAGCTTCGCGGCTCCGAGGTTCATGTACCGCACCCCACACCCGGCCTCTCCACCGCCGAGACCATCCTGCAGGTGTTGCGCGGCGGCATGGCATTCACCCGCGACGAAGCCATGCTGCTCGACGTGATGCTCATGCTGCATGCCGAGCACGGCGGCGGCAACAACTCCACCTTCACCACCCATGTGGTGGCGTCCTCCGGCACCGACGCCTACTCGGTCATCGCGGCGGCCCTGGGTTCCCTGCAGGGCCCCAAGCACGGCGGGGCCAACATCAAGGTCATGCGGATGTTCGAGGACATGAAGGAGAAGGTCAGGGACTGGGAGGACGAGGACGAGGTCGCGGCCTACCTGGGCAAGATCCTCGACAAGCAGGCCTTCGACGGCACGGGCCTCATCTACGGCATGGGCCACGCCGTCTATACGCTCAGCGACCCGCGCGCCGAGGTCTGCCGCCGTTACGCGCGCTCGCTGGCAGCCAAAAAGGACTTGGGCGAAGAATTCGCACTCATCGAGCGCATTGAGCGCCTGGCACCCCAGGTCATGCGCGACCACGGCATGACCAAGCCCATCTGCGCCAACATCGACCTGTACACAGGCTTTATCTACAAGATGCTCGGCGTACCCGAGACGCTCTTTACGCCGCTGTTCGCCGTCGCCCGCATGGCAGGCTGGTCGGCGCACCGCATGGAAGAGCTCTTCTGCGCGCACCGCATCATCCGCCCCGCCTACCGCCCGGTTATCGAACCGCTGAAGTACAAGCCGCTCGCCGACCGCTAGGACACGGACCGTTATAGAACTCGAGCGTGGCCAGGGCATCACCGCCCTCGGCCACGCTTTTTATGCCAGCAGAAAGGGCTGCATCAAATGATTGTGTTTTCCGATATGGACGGAACGCTGCTGACGAGCGATAAGCAGATGAGCGATGCCACCTGGGCGATGCTCGACGAGCTTGCGCGCCGCGGTGTTGAGTTTGTACCGTGCACGGGACGTCCGCTGTCGGGCATCTTTGAGCCCATCCTCGCCCACCCCGCCGTACACTACGCGGTCTGCGCCAACGGTGCCAGCGTCTGGCAGCTCGACGACAGTACGCCCACCGATACCTCACGTGCTACGCGCATTTTGAGCCGACCGCTCGACCGCGCCATCGCTCACCGCGTCCACAGCATTGCCACCGGCCATGATGTCACCTTCGATATCTTCGCGGACGGGCAGTGCTTCCTCCCCCGCTCACTCTACGCGCGCCTGGACGAATTCTGCGGCGGCGACCCCCACATCGCGGCTTCGCTCAAGCGCACACGAACGCCGATCGACATGGATATCGATAGCAAGATCGACGGGGTCGAGACGCTCGAACGCATCGCCATGTACTGGCACGACCCGGCCGATCGCGACGCCATCGCGGCGGCGCTCGACACGCTCGGAAGCATTGAGGTCACGCGTTCGTACGCCATGAATATCGAGGTCATGGGCGAGGGCGCCACCAAGGGAACGGCCCTCACGTGGCTGTGTGAGCATCTGGGCGAGCGTCTCGCCGACGCCTGGGCGTTCGGCGACAACATCAACGACATCCCCATGCTGCAGGCAGCGGGCCACGGCATGGCCATGATCAACGCCGAGCCCGAGGACCGCGAGGCCGCCGACGCTATCACCGAATACGACAACGACCACGACGGCGTCGCCCGCACCATCATGGCCGCCCTCGCCTAGCAGCAGCAACTCGGCAGGGTAGCTGCAAGGACTGTCCCCCACTGCCGGCAGAAAAGGAACGTCCCCATCTGCCGGATTAAGCGAGACTCTCCAGCACGCGACGGAGCTCATGCTGAACGGCGTGGTCGCGGTTGCAGCCTACGACGCGATCGGCCACCGCCTTGAGCGCGGGGCGCGCGTTTTCCATCGCGCAGCCTGTGCCGACAAAGCGAATGATCTCGTAGTCGTTCATCGAGTCGCCAAACGCCATGACCTCGTCGCGTCCAATGCCGTAATGCTCCGCGAGCTGCGCGATACCCGAGGCCTTCGACACACCGGGCTGCATGGCATCGATCCACGCGTTGCCCGAAGGCGCAAAAGTAAAGAGCTGACCAAGTTCGCGCTGTAGCACGTACGCACTGTCCATAACCGCACTGTCGTCGCAAAAGATACTCGCTTTGATGATATTTACGCTGGGATCGGGCAGCTCCCAAATGCGCTCGGCATTGGGAAGGTCCTTATCGACCTCACGCACGAACTTGCACTCGTCATCGAGCAGGAAGGACTTGGTTCGGTCAAAGAGCGCAAGATGCAGATTGGGAAACGTCCTGACGGCTTGGGCGAGCCTTCGAATCGCCAGGTGGGAATACACCTCACGGTCTACCATCTTACCGTCGGCGTAGACCTGGGCGCCGTTAGCGGCGACAAAGTCCATCTTGTCACGAACGGGCGCAAAGAACTCGCACAGGCGATCGTAGCGACGACCTGACGATGCGGCGAAATGCACGCCATGCTCGTGTAGCGCCAGAATCAGTTCGTAGGTCTCGGGAGGCACCTGGCCGTTTTCGTCAAGCAGTGTGCCGTCCATATCGGATGCAATCAGTTTAAACATAGAAAAGCTCCCTTCGGGCTTGTTGGAATCGAACGCGTATCCGATTCCAACGTACCCAAAGGGAGCTCAAATAAGACTCCGCGGGCGTAAACGTTACAAGGACCTGGCAAATAGCTCACACATGCCAGAGGTCCTACGGTCGCGGCGTCAGGCTGGCCGCCAAAGAGTGTCCCCGATGACTAGTCGTTTAAGAACGTCCCCGATGACTATTTGAAGTGCTAATTTGTGCGGGTTGTGGTTTTGTGACCTGCTGAAATTTAAGATACTGTACAACTGTACGCTAACTTATCTTCGTAGTATATTGCTACCCGCAAAACTCAATACCATTGTGTTCTGAGACGCTAAAGCGCCTACGTACAATGGTTATCGATAGTACGATTCGATTCAACGACAGGATGGATGGTCCAAGCGTGAGTCTCGGCAGCAAACTATCCAATGCAAAGGTGTCCTTTGCGATATTTAAGCGCGACATTAAGCGACTGCTTGTGAACCCCGTCGCCTTGGTGGTTACTTTGGGCGTGTGCGTTATTCCCTCGCTGTATGCCTGGTACAACATCGTGGCCAACTGGGATCCGTACGGAAATACCCAGGGTATCAAGATTGCCATCGCCAACAACGATCGGGGCACCCAAAACGACTTGGTGGGCGAGCTCAACGCGGGCGACCAGGTCGTCGATCAGCTCAAGGAGAACGATCAGCTGGGCTGGACCTTCGTTGACTCGGCGGCCGATGCCAAGGAGGGCGTCGAGAGCGGGGAGTACTACGCCGCCATCGTGATCCCCAAGAATTTCTCCGACAACCTCGTTTCGATGCTCGACGGCAACTATCATCAGCCCAAGCTTACGTACTACGTCAATGAGAAGAAGAGCGCTATTGCGCCCAAGGTTACCGACACCGGCGCAAGCACCATCGAGGAGCAGATCAACTCGGAATTTGTCTCTACGGTGGGCGAGACCGTTGCCAGCATTGCCAAGGATGCCGGAGTCGATTTAAAGGACAAGGCAACCCAGACTCGGGATTCGTTGGCAAGTTCTGTCTCCGAGGCATCCGATACCTTGGGCGAGGTGCGCGATTCGATTGGCGACATGAATGCCGCCATCGATAAGACGGGTGGCGCTATCGCCTCGGCTGATGCGGCACTTGCCGGCATGCAGGGTCAGGCGCCGTCACTGACGCAAGCGATCTCTCAGGGCAACGACCTGCTGGGTGAAGCTCGCACCACGGCGGGCAACTCTATCGCCTCGCTCTCCAAGGCGCTCTCGGAAGGCAACCTTGCGCTCACCAAGACGTCGGTCTCCGCGAACGCTGCCATCGGCAAGCTGACGGGCACGGTCACATCTACGACCACCCGTATCGACAACTCGCTCGAGTCTCTCCAAGCGACGATCGACCACAATAAGGCCGTTATCGGGCACTTGGAGATTCTCGCCAATGACACGTCGACAGGTTCCGAGGAAATTGACGCGCGCATTGTATCGACCATCGATTTGCTCCGTGAGCAGAACGAGAAGTTGCAGAGCATCAAGGACGGTCTGTCCGCGCAGTCGAGCGCCATGGCGAATGACGCCGCGGCTGTTTCGGGCGCCAGCGACGCTATCAATAACGCAATCCAGACCGGTGCGACCAACCTTGGCCAGGCCCAAACAAGCCTGGGCCAAAACGCGCTGCCGAAGTCCTCGAGCGCGCTCGATTCCTTTGCCGCCGTCTCGGGTGATCTGACGGGAATCGTGTCTGGCCTCACGCCTACTATTGCAAGCGCGCGCGGTACGCTTTCGCAGCTTAACGCTACACTCGGTCAGGCCAAGACCACGCTGTCCCAGACCGATTCCTCGCTTGCCAAGGTCCAGGACAAGCTTGCGACCGCAGCCAATGACATCGCGGCGCTGCAGACCTCTGAGTCTATGGGCGAGCTCGCCGACCTTATGGGCGTCGATGTCAATGACGTGGCAGATTTCATGGCCTCTCCGGTCGAGCTGACGTCCAAGTCGATCTATCCGGTCAAGAGCTTTGGCTCGGGCATCGCTCCCTTCTACACCAATCTGGCGCTTTGGGTGGGCGGCTATGTGCTCATCGCCATCTACAAGCTCGAGGTCGACCGTGAAGGTGTTGGCAGCTTTACGGCGCGCCAAGGCTACTTTGGCCGCTGGTTGCTCATGGTGATCCTGGGCGCGTTGCAGGCCATCATCGTTACGGTGGGTGATCTGGTCATTGGCGTACAGTGCGTCAACCCGCTGCTGTTCGTGCTGGGCGGCATCGCCATCTCGTTTACGTACGTCAACATCATTTACGCGCTGTCCACTACGTTTAAGCACATCGGCAAGGCAATCGGCGTCATTCTGGTTATCGTGCAGATTCCGGGTTCATCGGGCATGTACCCCATCGAGATGATGCCTGGCTTCTTCCAGTGGCTGCACCCACTGCTGCCCTTTACCTACGGCATCAATCTGCTGCGCGAGACGGTCGGCGGCATGTACTCGTTTAACTACCTGTTTAACCTGTGCATCCTGGGCGTGTTTCTGATCGTGGCGCTCTTTATCGGGTTGCAGCTTCGTCCGCTGCTGCTCAACCTTAACCTGCTCTTTGATAAGCAGCTTTCCACGACGGGTCTTATGATTTGCGAATCTAACGACTTGCCGCGCCAGCGCTATTCGCTGCGCACCGCAATGCGCGTCATACTCGATTCTGATTCGTACCGTCGCGAGCTGCTCGACCATGCGGTGACTTTTGAGCACCGTTATCCGTACTACATCAAGGGCGGCTTTGCTGCCGTGGTGGGCGTTCAGGTGTTGCTCTTTGTGCTTTCGACGGTCCTTGACATCGACAACAACGGCAAGATCATCCTGCTGGTCATCTGGATTATCTCGGTCATCGCCATTTGCGGCTGGCTTATCAATATCGAGTACATCCGATCGAGCCTCAACACCCAGATGCGTATCTCGGCGCTTTCGGACGAGGACCTGCGCCGCGAGATGCGCGAGCACACAGCGGCGATCCCTGCCGCTCGTCGTATGTTTGGCCTGAATGCCAGCGAGCGAGGCTCTAAATCCAAGGATCAGGCTGCCGACCAGTCCATTCGCCACAATATGCACTATGTGCCCGCGAACGGGGACGACACATTTGTGATGAATGAGGATGGCGCCCCGCTTGGCAAGCACTCCAAAGGAGGTGAGGCATAAATGAAGAACATCCTGCATCTGTTTAAGCGTGATGTCCAAAACGTGTCTCGCTCCGTGATCGGCATGGTTGTTGTGATGGGCCTCATTATCGTGCCGTGCCTGTACGCGTGGTTTAACATCGCCGGAAGCTGGGATCCCTACGGCAATACCGGCAACCTTAAGATTGCAGTGGTCAACACCGACGAGGGCTACGAGAGCGATCTGATTCCCGTCGAGGTCAACGTGGGCGAAAACGTAACCGCCACCCTGCGCGGCAACGAGAACTTCGACTGGGTCGTGCTCAACAATCGCGAAAAGGCTATCGAGGGCGTCAAGTCGGGCGCATACTACGCCGCCGTCGTTATCCCTAAAACGTTTAGCGCCGACATGATGACGCTTTTCTCGACCGACGTGAAACACGCCGATATCGAGTTTTACGAGAATCAGAAGGCCAACGCCATCGCGCAGATCGTGACCGAGAAGGGCTCGAGCGCCGTTCAGAGTCAGGTTAACGAGACCTTTACCAAGACCATCACGACCATCGGTCTTAAGACGGTGTCCAGCCTGCTCGATTACATGAGCACCGACCAGGTCAGCAACTTTATCGCCAACCTGTCCTCGACGCTTGGCGATTCGATTGAGGACCTGCGAGACGTTCAGGCCAGCGCAACATCGCTTGCGGGCATTTTGAGCTCCACGTCCGATTCGCTGACGTCGGCGAGCGGCATGCTCAAGCAGACCGGTGCCGTCGATGAGTCGACAAAGCAGCTCATGGAACATGCCAAAAGCGGTATCGATGATTCCAAAGAAGCGCTTAAGGCGGCAAACGATGCCATCGATGCCGCGATCGATGGAAGTGCGGGTTCGTTCGACAATGTGTCTGCCGAGCTCGCGAAGGCGTTCGATGCCGCGAACCAGCATGTCGACCTTACGGTGTCCCAACTCAACGATGCCGCTTCGGCCCTCAATGCGCGCGCCAAGGATATCGATGCGATGGCCGATCAGCTCCGCAGTCTTGCCGACCAGGTGAGCGATGAGAATTTGAAGGATGGCCTCAAGTCCGCCGCGACGTCGCTGGGCAGAATCGCCGTTGAGTACCGCAACAATGCCGAGGATCTGGCGGCCACCGCGAAGTCTCTCTCCGACAGCATGGCCGAGGTCAACAACTCGCGTGCCGAGGTCGATCAGGCCATCGCCGATGCCAAGGCCGGCATCGCGGGTGCCAAATCCGATTACGATTCCACGTTCTCGGTTAAGGTCAAGGAGCTCAAGAAGACCGTCTCGGGCATCCTAGACTCGCTCGATGGTATCTCGGGCAATCTGGATAGCGCCGTAGACGGCCTAACCGACGCATCCGGTTCGCTGGCAAAGGGCCTCTCCAAGGCCGCCAAGCTGGTCAACAAGGCTTCCGATCAGCTGGGCGAGGCGTCGGACAAGATCAGTGCGTTTAAGGACGAGCTCGACGGCGCCTTGATGTCGGATGACCTCGCTACGATCAAGACGATGATTGGCAACGACCCTGAGGGCCTTGCCGTGTCGCTTTCCGGTCCCGTCGCGCTCGACCGCAAGCCGGTCTATCCGATCCGCAACTACGGTTCGGCCATGGCGCCGTTCTACACGATTCTGTCGCTGTGGGTGGGCTCGATCGTGCTGGCGGCCATGATGAAGGTTTCGGTCGACGATGAGCTTATCAACGAGCTCATCCCCGTGCGCTTGCACGAGATCTACCTGGGTCGCTACCTGTTCTTTGGCGGTTTGGCCCTGCTGCAGGCAACGCTCGTGTGTGCGGGCGACATCCTGTTCTTTGGCATCCAGTGCGATAACCCGTTGCAGTTTGTGCTGGCGGGCTGGGTCGCGAGTCTCGTGTTCTCCAATATCGTCTACACGCTTACGGTTTCGTTTGGCGATATCGGCAAGGCGCTCGCCGTCGTGCTGCTGGTCATGCAGGTCGGCGGTTCGGGCGGCACATTCCCTATCGAGATGACCGGCCCCGTGTTCCAGGCGATATATCCGTTCCTGCCGTTTACCCATGGCATCAACGCTATGCATGCCGCCATGGCTGGCGCCTACCATATGGAGTACTGGGTTGAGCTGGGTATTCTGGCGAGCTATCTGATTCCGTCGCTGGCCCTGGGCGTCGTCTTCCGCCGTCCGGTCATCAAAGCCAACGACTGGATTATCGAAAAGCTGGAGTCAACTAAGTTGATCTAGTTCAGCCACGTAAACGCCGTCGGAACATCGAGGTCTTCCAACCCGATGCTTTAGCGTAGTGAATTGCGTGGGCTGCTTGGTTGTTGCTACAGTAGCGGGGCGTGCCGGGGGTCCGGTGCGCCCCGTTTTTATTTGACCATGAGGCGGCACGCAGCCATACGCGTGCGGACACCACGCCAAGATTGAGTGTGAGGATGTTCCATGGCCCAATACGCTGCCAACGAAATCGAAAACATGCCCGATAGCCCTGTCGCACGGGAGGACCTGGGCGCCGGCG
>CAJMOM010000053.1:0-9823 GCA_905215005.1 uncultured bacterium
CCGGCATCCACTTGCGCAAAGGAGGGCTGCTAAATGAATCCGTACACTTCCTCCGGTTCGGTCGCCACGATGACGGCCAACGTGTCCGGTAACGATAACCTCAACGACCTGGGCGACGGTCCGCGCCAGCCCGGCGATCCCGAGCGCTACCCCGTAGGCGCGGTGACCCGCCGTCTGCTGGGCTACGTTCGTCCGCACCGCATTTCGTTTGCTGCATCGTTTGTGAGCGCCGCCATCTCGGTGGTCTTGCAACTCTATACGCCCATCCTCATCGGCGAGGGCATCGACCTCATCGTTGCCGTCGGGCAGGTGGACTTCGATGCGCTGCTGCCGCTCGTTACCAAGCTCGCGATTGTCGTGGTGGGCGCGGCGGCCTTCCAGTGGCTGCAGGGCTACTGCGTCAACCGTCTGTCCTACGAGACGGTGCGCGACATGCGCGTGGAGGCGAGCGACAAGCTCAGTCGCATGCCGCTCAGCTTTATCGACGGCCATGCCCACGGCGACCTCATGAGCCGCGTGGTCAACGACGTCGATCAGGTGGGTGACGGTCTGCTGCAGGGCTTTACCCAGCTCTTCACCGGCGTTATCACCATCGTGGGCACGCTCGCGTTTATGCTCTCCATTAACCTGACCATGACGCTCGTGGTGGTGCTCGTCACGCCGCTCTCCATCTTTGCGGCCGGCGCCATCGCCAAGCTCTCCAACAAAAGCTTTACGGCGCAGCAGCGTATTCAAGGGCAGCTCGGTGGTCATATCGAGGAGTACGTAGGCGAGCAAAAGCTTGTCGACGCCTTTGCCTATGGTCCCAACGCGCAGCTGCGCTTCGATGCCCTCAATGCCGAGCTCTGCACCGCGGGCGAGCGCGCGCAGTTTATGGGTTCGCTCTCCAACCCCAGCACGCGCTTTATCAATAACATCATCTATGCCGTGGTCGCTGTGATTGGCTGTGTGGGCGTGATCACGGGCGTGCCGGCGGCGCTTACGGTGGGCGGCGTGCAGATCTTCCTGTCCTATGCCAACCAGTACACCAAGCCGTTCAACGAGGTCACCAACGTCATTACGCAGATTCAGACCGCGTACGCCTCGGCGCGCCGCATGTTTGCGCTGCTCGATGCGCGCGAGCAGGAGCCCGATGCGGCGGATGCCATGGAACTTGCCGCCCCGCAGGGCGAGGTCGCCTTTGAGCATGTGGACTTTAGCTACGTGTCCGACCGCAAGCTGCTGCAGGACATCTGCATCGAGGCCAAGCCCGGCATGCGCTTTGCCCTGGTCGGTCCCACGGGCTGTGGCAAGACGACGCTCATCAACCTGCTTCTGCGGTTCTACGATATCGATGCCGGTCGCATTGCGGTCGATGGCCGTTCCTCGCGTGATTACACGCGCGCAAGCTTGCGCCGCGCCTTTGGCATGGTGTTGCAGGACACTTGGCTGTTCGAGGGCACGGTGGCGGAAAACATCGCCTACGGCTGTCCCGACGCCACGCGCGAGCAGGTTATCGAAGCTGCCAAGCGCGCGCACGCGCACAAGTTTATCGTGCAGCTGCCAGGCGGCTACGATACGGTAATCGGCGAGGACGGCGGCACGTTTAGCCAGGGTCAAAAACAGCTGCTGTGCATCGCGCGCGTCATGCTCACCGACCCGGCGATTCTGCTGCTGGACGAGGCGACCTCGAGCATCGATACCCGCACCGAGCTGCAGGTGCAGGCGGCATTCGACGAGCTCATGGCTGGCCGCACAAGCTTTGTCGTGGCGCACCGCCTGAGCACGATTCGTAACGCCGACTGCATTCTGGTGATGCGCGACGGGCAGATTATCGAGTGCGGCACGCACGACGAGCTGCTAGCGGCAGGCGGCTTCTACGCCGAACTCTACCGCAGCCAATTCGCCCAGTGAGCAAGCCCGTGGGGCAAATTAATCAATCGACAGACGGTGGTTTACATCTGTCACGTTAGTACTAAGATATTCATCTAATAAATTGCATTAGTGGCTTTAGTTTTTGGGGAAACGAGGCAACGTGACTATGACGTGCTCTTTGGTGGTTAACAGCAAGAGCGGTAATACCAGGATGGTTTCGGGTGCGATCAAGCGTACGCTGCAGGCTGCGGGTGTTGAGTTTGTCCATGCCGCGGCGTTGAGCGACGATGCGGATGCAGATCAGGTTGCGCTCGAGGCGCAGGGCGCCTGCGCGGCCGACACGGTGCTCGTCGGCTTTTGGTGCGACAAGGGCGCGTGCACGCCTTCGGTTGCCGCGCTGCTCTCCGCTCTGCACGGCAAGCGCGTTTTCCTCTTTGGTACCTGCGGTTTTGGCGCCGACCAGAGCTATTATCAGCAGATTATCGATCGCGTGACCTCCAATTTGGCTGGGGATGCCGAGCTTGCGGGCTGGGCGATGTGCCAGGGCAAGATGGGTCCCGCGGTCAAGCAGCGCTACGAGGCCATGCTCGAGCAAGATCCCGACAACGCCCGCGCTAAGTTGCTGCTCGATAACTGGGTCGCCGCAAAGGATCACCCCACCAAGGAAGATCTGGACAACATGGCTGCAGCCGCCAAAAAGGCCGTGCTGGGGGAGTAGCTCCCATCGCTGACGGCGGTCGGTCCATCTTTCTAAATGAAACGTCCTCCCGGGCGTCGGGGCACGAAGTTCCCTGCTCTACAGTCCTGCGCAAGACGAAGGCCACATTAAGTGGCCTTCTTTGCGTGCGGAACTCGCGATGAACTTCGTGCCCCGCCGTCCGGGAGGACGCCTCTTTATTGATGGGAGGCCTGATAGGTCGATGGTTCCGTGCCCGGATGCGTCCAAAGTGGGACGGGCTTTCCGGATGGGCAGGCTTTCGAAAAATGCGTCCCGGAATTTGCCTTTGGAATGGGACGTAGTTTCCCGTTGAGGTGCTTTGCGGAAAGTGCATCCCACTCTGGGCGGTCGAAGTGGGACACACTTTCCCAAAGGCGCTCCAACGGGAAATTGCGTCCCATTATTCGGTCAAGAAACGGGATGCATTTTCCCAATGAGAGCAAAACCGGAAAATGCATCCCACAATCAGCCCTCAAAGTGGGACGCCGTTTCCCAATGAGGCTCAAGCGGAAAATACATCCCAGAAATGGCCTTTGAGCTGGGATAAGATTTCCGCGGCATCTCGGATTCTCAAAAATGAGACACGCCGTTGGCGAAAATGAGACACGTGATATCGGGCATCGGATGTATCATTTGCAAAAATGAGTCCACTCCACTCGAATAAAGCGAGGTCCCTCATGTACGTTCCACACCCTCGTATCCGTAGGCTGTCGAAAATCCCGCTTGTTGGGACGGCGGCGCTTGCTGCGTTGATCGCCACGAGCGTCGCCTGCTTCACGGCCACGCCCCAGGTTGCCCAGGCGGCAGACGCGCCCGCAATCACCGATATGACCGAGCAGGATTATCAAGCCCTGGGTCTGGGCACGAGCGAGGACATTCCGGCCGATACCGTTGGCCCCTATTCCACTGATACCCCCACGACGTTTGCCACGCGCAGCGAGGTCTATATGGCAGCTAACGGTAGCCATGGCAATCGCTACACTCTGCGCGACAAGCTCGAGAACGTCGAGCGCGGTGACATTGGCGGCAGCAGCAAACTCTTCGATGGCTATGGAAGTGTGTGGGGCGCCGCAAAGTTCTGGCAAAACGTCAACAACTTCGATACGAACAGCGATCTCTACAAGCATAGCGACTACGGTGGCGGCACCTGGTCGTACCTAAGCAACAATGAGTCCTCAACAGTACTCGCCAACGACAACAACGGTTTCTCGGGCATTCACGCCACGAGTGTTGAGTTCTGCAGCGACGCCAGCACGGGCAAAAAGAGCCGCGTTGCTGAGCTCCGTGCCTACGGCGACAGTTCCTCCACGACGATTGACGGCAAGTCATACGCCGGAAAGGTTGAGCTGGTCCTCTACTCGTTTAGCAACGGGCGTACGCGCACTCTCGACACACACCTGCCGGTGACGGTCAACACTAATATGATGTACGAAGGCCGTTTTAAGTACCTGGATGCCGGTTACCTGCAAGAGCACGACGCCGTCTTTGATGTCGAGGCGGGCGATGTCGATGGCGACGGCGTCGACGAGCTTTTTGTCTACGCGGGCTGCTATGTCGACGAGAACGGCGTGCGCAAGGCTGTAGTCGACATGTATGACTTGGAGGGCGGCAACTGGAAGCAAAGCGTCGTCAAGATCGATGCCGGTGACGCCGCGGACTACACCACGCACAACAAGGGCGGGAACGACTCCTGGACGCAGCTTCAGTCAGCTCCTGTCGTTTCGCTAGCGGCCGGCGACCTCGATCGCGATTTTTGCGATGACCTCGCCATCGTGGTCTCGGCACCCTACGGCAAGAAGAATATTGATAAGTCGACGCATTGCGAGCTGTTTTCGTGGGATGCATCCAAGGGTGCGCTCGTCCATGTCGATGCTCTGGGCGACGCGGGCGCAATCTCCCTCTCCGCGAACGGCAAGACCATGGTCGCTGCGAATGCGACGTTCGGCACGTTTGCCGCCTACGATGAAGAAGGAAAGAAGACGGGTGAAACCGTCACGGGCCTTATTCTTGCGGGCTATGACTGGCAACGCAGCGCTTTTGATTACGGCGCTTCTGACGGCAGTAAGGGGCTGTACGGCGCGCTGTACCGCTACGCGTATTATGACTCGGAGTCTGGCGAGTTCAAGCTTTCCGATTGCAAGGAATACAGAGACGGGCTCCTCGCCTCCTATGGGCTGATGCATGTGCCCAACAGCGCATGGAAGGATAGCGCTCAGGATAAGCGCTATCCGTGCACCTTGGCGCCTATTGCCCTTGCCACTGCCAACCTTGACGGCCTGTCCGAGCAGCTGGCGGTCGACGAGGTGCTCGTGGGCGGCGATGTGTTCCGCGACTTTGCCTGCAACACGGCACAGAGCGGGGCTCAGGGCTTGGGGTCCATGGTCGGAACCATGAGCATGAGCGGTCAGCAATACAACAGCAGCAACAAGCATGACCACAAGGGTATAGAGCAGGTGTGGATCAGCGACGTCAAGGCGGGCAGCGTCTCGGGTTCGGACCGCTATAACGAGAGCTTTATCGCCGTGGTGGGCAAGCACCGCGACGAGGACCTGCGCAAGAACGATGACTACTATTGGATGACCGCCTCGCATTTTTCGCTCGACGAGAACGGAAAGGTGCGCCGCGGCGAGGAGCAGGTGATTAGCGAGAGCAACCGTCGCGGCACTACCTACGGCACATTTATCTCGCTCGCGCTGCCCGATGTCGACAACGACAGCGTCAAGATCACGTACAAGGACCGCTACAAGGTCTATACCAACCCGCGCGTGCTTGTCGTGCTGCAGGATGCGCCCTATGTTGAGGATCTGGAGCAGGCATACGGCTATCTGGTGTTGGGCGGCACGTCATACGGAGAGGAAAAGGGCACGGGGACATCCCAGGGCTATACCATTGGCGCCGAGTTGGGCGTTGCCGTCGAGGTGCAGACCGGCCCGCCCCTGGTCGCGATGAATGCTTCAGTCGATTTTGCCGCCGAGGGATGCTATGACTACCGGAGCGAGCGCACGGTCAGCGCAAGCGTAAGCTATGAGTCGCATGCCGGCGAGGGTGACAAGGCCGTGCTCTACACGATTCCGATGGTCTATTACGAGTATGAGATCGAAAATGAGGAAACTGGTGGCAAGGGCGTGATGGCGGCGCCCGTGTCGCTCGGCGCGCAGACCTCGGTCGTTAATGTCGAGGCCTATGACCGCATTGCCAAACAGCACAATATGACGCCGCTCAGCTACTTTTTGACCAACCGGTCGGGAGAACCCGGAACCTATCAAACGACGCTCAACGGCGAGACTCCCGTTGGGGATTCCTTTGGCCTGGGTAAGCCTGGCGTAACGCGCGCCTACACGCACGATGGGTTTAACGGCGCCGCCGCGCAGTCGGGGGCGAGCATTGAGCAGACCATCGAAGTCGAGGAGGGCAAGGAGCAGGAGCTCGAGCTCGGCTTGACGCTGAACGGCAGCGTTGTCATGGGCGCGAAGCTCGCAAAGCACGAGTTGTTTGGCGGCCTGTGCTTTGGTGCCAACGCCGGCTTTACTACGGGTAACTCCTCGAGTGAATCGACCGAATACGGCGGCACCGTCGACAACCTGCCCGAGGCCGCGCAGGGCAAGTACGGTTTTGTGTGGCGTCTGGGCGTCAACGCGGTGGATGTCGACAAGTTCGAGGCAGACTCGGGCGACAAGCTCGGCACCAAGGACACCGACCAGTTCTGGATCGTGGGCTATGACGTTAAGGACGTCGAGATGCCCGACGCGCCGGCCGTGACGGGCTTTACGGCAAACGCCGTCGATTCGACCAGCGTTACGTTTAGCTGGGACGATGTACTCGCAAACAAGAGTGGCTTTAGCTACGGCGTGGGCATGCTGCAGAGCAATGCGGCGGATGCGGTCGTCAATAGCTGGAAGATTGCCGACAACACGCAGACCTCGCTCAAGTGGGATGGGCTGCAGCCCAATACGGAGTATCGATTCGCCATCGCCGCCGTTAAGAATGGATCCACGACCGAAACAGGTATTCGCTCGGCAATCATCACGGTCAAGACCATGCCCGATGGCATGACGATGACCGTGAGCGGACCTGCGGCGGATGCTGCGGAGGGGCCGGATCTTGGATACGACTCTTCGGTTGAGCGCACGGCGGGAAGCCACCTGACGCTCTCGGCGATTGGCCATGTGAAGCAACTCGGTGCCGACGATAGCGAAACAGGGCTGGCACCGACCTATATGTGGTACCGCAAGGGCCGCGGCGAGACAGAGTTTAAGCTCGTGGGTGCCGATGGCAACCTCGCGGCTGGAACGGCCTCAAAGCTCGAGATTGACCTGACCGCAGACGATGACGGTGCGCAGTATTACTGCCACGTGGGATACAACGACGTGGGCCTCGACACCGGCACGACGCTCGTGAATATCGAGGCCGAGGAGACGGCGCCCACAACGGTGAACGCCACCCCGATCCGCACGCGCCGCCTGTTCTCACAGGCAAGTGCGGGCGCCAAGAAGTTCCTGGACCATACGCTGGTAAACACCGCCGGCCCAACCGATTCCGAAGGCTCAAAGGACCCCGAGACTCCTGAGACCCCGACGAACCCGGACAAGTCCAAGTCCGACAACGGAGCTAAGACCGACACCAAGGTCAAGACTACGACCACAGCGAAGAACCTCGCAAACACCGGCGACCAAACATTCGCCCTAGTCGCCACCGCAGCAGCAGCGGGAGCAACGCTCGTAGTGATAGCCCTCATCATGCTGATCAAGCGCCGCAAGACCCACTAGTAGCCAGTCGAACATATCGACAACCCAAAAACCCGGGTAGCCAAAAAACAGGCCACCCGGGTTTTCTGTTGAGTGGAGACTCCGCAAGCGGAAACTGCATCCCACAATTAGCGCCCAGACCGGGACGCACTTTCCCAAAGGGTCCTCAACGGGAAACTGCGTCCCATAATTAGGCCGAGAAATGGGATGAACTTTCCCAATGAGAGCCAACCGGAAACCACGTCCCAGAATCAGCCCCCAAAGTGGGACGCACTTTCCCAACGAGCCTCAACCGGAAAATACATCCCGGAATCCAGCTGAATAGTGGGACACACTTTCCCAATCGGGTCCCAAGCGGAAACTGCATCCCATTCCAGACAAGAATTCCGGGACACACTTTCCGCAAACAAAGAAGGCCACATAACGTGGCCTTCGTCTTGCGCAGGACTGTCCGAGCAGGGAACCTTATATGCCTCCGCCTGGACAGACGTTTCAGTTGTGGCTCAGCAGCTAGCAGCTACTTAATCTTGGTCGTACCCGGTGCCAGGTTAGGGTCGGTCTCGTTGGCCTCGGTCTGGAAGTGCTCGGTGTACACGTTCTTGCCGTCGCGGAACATCTCGTAGTATTGCATCTTGGCGTAATCCTCGCGCGCCTTGGTGGCGGCTGCGGCAGCAGCGTCGTCACCGGTGACGTTGGAGGAGAGCGCCCAGCGCAGGCTGGCGTCCTCGTAGCCCACGGAGTTGATGGCGGGCAGCGACTCGCGCAGCGTCATGTGCGCCTTCTGGTAGTCGGTCAGCGGTGCGCCGATCAGTTGCATCAGCTGGGTGGACAGGTAGTTGGTGGACAGGTCGTCGACCTCGCTCGTCTGGTCGCAGCCGGCAACGTCGTAGTTGGCCCAGATGATGTAGTCGGTCTGCCACAGACGTTCCTGGTGCGTGGCATCGTCCTCGCCGGTAAACCACTTGTCGTTGAACTTGGATGGGAAGAACGGCTGGTGGTCGCCCCAGAACACCACGACCACCTTACGGTCGAGCTTGCTCAGGGCGTTGAGGAAGTAACGCAGCGCCTGGTCGGACTGCTCGATGCACGAGACGTACTCGTCGACATCGGAGAGCGTGCCGTCCTCGACGGTCTTGGCGTCCAGGTCGGTCGTGTCGATGTTCAGGTGCATCTGCTTGTCGACCGGCACCAGGCCCGTGTCGTAGCCCGAGTGGTTCTGCATGGTCACGTCGAAGATAAACTGCGGATCGGCGTTCTGGTCGAGCAGCTCGAGAATCTTGTCGTAGGTCGCCTGGTCGGTCACCATGCCGCGCAGGGTGTCGGCGCCTTGGAAATCGTTGATGGACAGGAACTGGTCAAAGCCAAAGTCCTTGTAGACGTTCTCGCGGTTCCAGTTGGTTGCGTGGTTGGGGTGCATGGCCGTGGTGGAATATCCGAGCGATTTGAACTGCTCTGCCAGATTCCCGGTCGTTTCCATATTGTAGATGGTGTAGGGGTACACGCCCGAGCCCAGGTTGGCCATGGAGTTGCCGGTCATAAACTCAAACTCGGTATTGGCGGTACCGCCGCCGTAGGCGCTCACGTAGAGCTTGCCGCGGCTGAGACAGTTGGACAGGCTCTTAAAGTACTGCGGGCCCTCGTAGCCGGCGCGCATGTTCTGGTAGATGGATAGGTCCGAGAAGGTCTCGTTCATGATGGCGATGACCGTGGGCTTCTCGCTGTCGAACTGCTCCTTTGCGGCGGCGCGCTCGTCGCTCTTGGCGGCATCGGACTTGTCGTAGGCCTTGGCGTACTTCTTGAGCGTAGCCTTGGCATCGTCGACGGAGTAGTCGGCGGGTTTGGGCGGCTTGATGGACTGCGCCGCGCTAATGAAAGCGGGCAGGTAGCCCTCGCGCCAGTAGCTCTCGAGCGGGCGCCAGGTGTAGACGGTGATGCCGAGGGTGTTGTAGTAGTCGATAAGCGTGACGTGCGCGGTCACGCCGCCCAGGCACAGCACGGCGACGAGCAGGTTGGTGAGCAGCATGCGCTTGGCGTTGGCGGCGCCCTTCTGACGGTGCGGTGCCACCAGGCCGGCGTACTCGCATAGCAGCATGGCGATGGCGGTAAAGCCCATGGACAGCACGCAGAACAGCGAGATCGAGAAGGTGTAGCCGGTGCCGGCGACCGCAGCGGCGGTGGAGATGGCCGAAAGGTCGCCCGGCTGGATGGGCATGGATTTAAACGTGATGACGAAGAACTCGGCAATGCCCAGGACAAAAAGGGCAAAGGCCAGGACGGCGGGAGCTGCGCCGTGGCGCTGGAACAGGAAGAACAGGCCGGTCATGAGCACGGTGATGATGGCCCACTCGAGCAGGATGCACAGGGGGTAGACCCAGGTAAAGTCGTGGTTGGACGAGACCTCCATGCCCAGCAGCGCAAAAACGCCGGCGAGCAGCAGGCACAGGACGGCGGCGACGAGCGGTTTGCCCACAAAGGCGCCGCGCAGGCGGGCTAGCTTGCCGGTGGG
>CAJMOM010000054.1:0-9774 GCA_905215005.1 uncultured bacterium
GTGCATGCCGACGAGATTGATCGCACCTACGGTCCGCTCACCTGTAAGGCGCTGCCGGCACTCATGGAGTGGCTGGCCCTGCGCTCCGACTTGGATTCCCTGGCCGGCGAGACGCATGCCATTACCATGATGACCATCCACTCCGCCAAGGGCCTGGAGTTCCCGGCGGTGTTCGTGGCCGGCATGGAGGAGGGTATCTTCCCGCACGTGCACGACTTTGGCGGCAGCGATGACCCGGGCAAGCTCGAGGAGGAGCGTCGCCTGGCCTACGTCGCCATCACGCGCGCTCGTAAGCGCCTGTTCTTGACCTATGCGGCCACGCGTCGCACCTACGGCTCGACTTCTGCCAACCCGCGCTCGCGCTTCCTCAACGAGATTCCGTTTGAGGATATCGAGTTTAGCGGTATCGGCTCTGCCGGTTTTGAGGGCACGGGCTGGGAGAAGCGCGGCGACCGTCATGGCACGTTTGGCTCGGGTACGGGCTCGGACATGTATGGCGGCAAGGTGTTCGGCTCGCATACACGCTCGACCGGCGGTTCCGGTTCGCGTGGCGGATCGAGCTTTGACGACTTCTTTGGCGGCAGCAGCTACGGGACCGAACGCCATCGTGGGGTCTCGCCCGACGCTGGTCGTGTTGCCTCGACCTTTGGCTCGGGCGCGCCGCGGGCCAAGAAGCCGTCGTCCAAGGTGTCCCCGACGGTGGAGCGCAAGGTCGATCGTGCCAGCGCATCGCAAGACTTTGCCGCGGGCGATACCGTGAGCCACAAGACCTTTGGCACGGGTACCGTGATCTCGGTCGCCGGAGACATGATCGAGGTTCAATTCGAAAAGACCGGCCAGACCAAAAAGCTAATGAAGGGCTTTGCTCCGATCGTCAAGCTGTCGTGATCCTGGCGGACCTGGGCGGGCGTATAGGGCAACATCGCCTGCTCGGGCAGTCCTGCGCAAGACGGAGGCCACATTAAGTGGCCTCCTTTGCGTGCGGAACTCGCGATCGACCAAAGTCCCCGGCGCGCCCTCTTCCTTGTGGCGTTTTGGCCTGCAGCTTGCAATCGTCGCTTTGCTCGTCCGCTTTTTGATCTGGAGAGCCGGGTGGGCTGATAGAAAAATAGATGTGAGTAGGGGCTCTCCCGTTTGATGAGCGGGGGAGCCCCTTGTTGCGTTTGGGTTGTTGGTGCGACCTACAGGTGGCTGACGATCAGTTCCATCTTGCCTTCGAGGTCGATGGAGCTGACGGTGCTTGGGGCCAGCAGGTGGCTTCCCTTGTGGACGGGGTCGCCGCAGACGGTGCCTTCGCCGTCGATGACCGACAGGCACATGAAGGGCCAGCGCTGGTCGAGGGTCTTGCTGCCGTCGACACGCACGCGATCGACGGTGTAGCAGGGGTTGGACTCGAGCTCGGTCACGCCGTCGACCTCGGGCGCGTTCACCGTGCCGTCGGTCGGAGCCTGAACATCAAAGTCGATGCAGTCGAGGCTCTGCTTAATGTGCAGCGGGCGCAGCTTTCCGTCGGTGCCGGGGCGGTCGTAGTCGTACAGGCGATATGTCACGTCGCTCGACTGCTGCGTCTCCAGAATCAGCGTGCCGGTCTTGATGGCGTGAACGGTGCCGGAGTCGATCTGGAAAAAGTCTCCCTTGTGAATCGGCAGCACGTTGAGCATCTCGTCCCAACGGCCCTCTTCGATCATCTGTGCGGCCTCGGCGCGGTCGTGCGCGCGCTGGCCGACGATGATCGTGGCACCGGGCTCGCAGTCCAGTACATACCAGCACTCGGTTTTGCCCAGGCTGCCGTTCTCGTGCTCGGCGGCGTACTCGTCGTTGGGATGAATCTGGATCGAAAGGTCGTCCTTGGCGTCCAGAATCTTAATGAGCAACGGGAACTCCTTGCCCTCGTAGTTGCCAAAGAGCTCGCGGTGCTCGGCCCACAGCCACGACAGCGTGTGGCCTGCATACGGGCCCTCCGCAATCTGGCAGTCGCCGTTGGGATGGGCCGAGATGGCCCAACACTCACCGATGGGACCCTCGGGAATGTCGTAGCCAAATACGGTTTCGAGCTGACGGCCGCCCCAGATCTTCTCGTGGAAGATTGGCGTCAGTTTAATCAAATCGGACATATTCATACCCCATTATGTTGCGCGGGCGCTGCGTAAACTGTTCAAAACGAGCGCCCGCATGACTACAAAAACCTATGCCAACGTTACGTTGTGCAACTCAAAGCGGTCGCCAACGTTGCGCGAGATCGAATACTCAAAGGCGGCGCCGCTGTCCAAAAAGCCGATCTGGGTGAGCTCGAGCAGGGGAGAGCCAGGCTTGGTGTCCAGGCGCTCGGCTTCTTCCTCGGTTGCTGCCACGGCGCGAATGGTACGGTGGAAGCTCGAAATCTTCAGCCCACATTGCTCGCGGACAAAGCGGTAGACCGATCCGTACAGGTCCTTCTTTTTAAGGCCCGGAATCAGCTCGAGCGGCATGTAGGTGTACTCGATAACGATGGGCTTCTCGTCGGCCTGACGCACGCGCACGATGTGATAGGCAAAGTCATCCTCGGCAATTCCCAGCTGGGCTGCGATGTCCGCTGGTGGATTAACGATCGAGAAATCGTAGACCACCGAGGTCACCTTCTCCCCGCGGTGCTCATACGAAAAACCTTGGGCACGGTCGTTTTTGCCCTGGAAAAACGCCTGGCCGGGAAGTCCCGCCGTGTCCTTAACGTAGGTACCCGATCCACGACGACTGGTAATAAGACCTTCCTCGGTGATTTGCTCGATAGCTCGTTTGACGGTGATTTTGGAAACGCTATAGAGCTCGCAGAACTCAACAACGGTGGGAAGCTTGTCGCCCGGTTTAAGAGCGCCATCCTCGATACTTCGACGAATATCTGCAGCTATCGCCTCGTATTTGGGAATCATGGAACCTCCTTTCCAACTTGATTGAGTATAAAAGAAAGTATAGTTAACACCTAAGCATCCCTATTATATTTTTAAAAAGTTCGAGAAAGATATAATTAAAAGTCGCTTCGCATATAAACTAGAGCGCTCTAAATAGATAAACATCTGAGTAATGTCGTGTTAAGCGGCCATTCGCGTTTTCCCAGATAAAACCTGCCAAAACAAACCTGTCCCTTTTTGGTAGGTTTTTGCCTTGGGAGCGGTACCATACAGGCAATGTTTAAACGAGAAAGGTGGGCTCCCATGGAACCTAAGCAGTATTACATCGGCATCGACGTTGGCGGCACTTCGGTTAAGGAGGGCCTGTTCGACGAGGACGGTAACCTGCTGGCCAAGGCCAGTGTGCCCACACCTCCCATCGTTGACGCCGCAGGCTTTGCCGCGGTGACCGAGGCTATCGACCAGGTGGTCGCCAAGGCCCAGATTCCGCGCGCCTTTGTGGCGGGCATTGGCCTGGCCGTTCCGTGCCCCATCCCGGCGTCGGGCGATGCCAAGGTCAAGGCCAACATTGCCATTAACCTGCCCGAGCTGAGGGTCGCCATTCAGGAGCACTGCCCCGATGCGGTCGTTAAGTATGAGAACGATGCCAACGCCGCTGCCATGGGCGAGGCCTGGCTCGGTTCTGCCAAGGACGTACAGAACGTGGTGATGGTCACCATCGGTACCGGCGTGGGCGGCGGCGTTATCGTTAACGGTGACGTGGTATCGGGTGTTGTGGGCGCCGGCGGCGAGATTGGCCACATGTGCCTGAACCCGGCTGAGGAGCGCACCTGCGGCTGCGGGGGCCATGGTCACCTGGAGCAGTATTCCAGCGCCACCGGCGTGGTGAGCAACTACCTTGCCGAGTGCAAGAAGGCGGGCGTCGAGCCCATCGATCTGACTGGCCCCTCCGATTCCAAGGACGTGTTCCAGGCCTGCCGCGAGGGCGACAAGCTCGCGCTGGCCGCGGCCGATACCATGGCCGACTACCTTGGCCGCGCCCTGGCGCTTATCGCCAACGTGGTCGACCCCGAGATGTTCCTGATCGGTGGCGGCGCCTCCGCCTCGGCCGATGTCTACCTCGACAAGGTTCGCGAGCACTTTAAGCAGTACGCGCTTTCCGCCTCGCGCGAGACGCCCATTAAGGTCGCTTCGCTCGGAAACGACGCCGGCATCATCGGTGCCGCCTACGTAGCCCTGCGCGCCGCCGGTAAATAGTCGGTGCAGGAGGGCGGGTGGTATAAGGGGGACAGATTTCGCCCCCAGGCTCGCCCCAAATTGCGCCGCGGCCCTTGCGTCTCATAAGGTTCGGCGCCAGCGTGCTACCATAGCTACGTCCAAGTACACATATCAAGTGGAGGATATCCATGGCAAACGTTCTTGTCTTTGGTCACCAGAACCCCGATAACGACGCCATCATGAGCGCCGTCGTCCTGTCTCAGCTGCTCAACCAGGTTGAGTATGCCGGCAACACCTACGAGGCCTGCGCCCTTGGTCAGCTTCCGGCAGAGTCCGCCAAGCTGCTCGCCGACGCCGGCATCGCCGAGCCCCGCGTGATCGAGTCCGTTGAGGCCGGTCAGCTCGTCGTCCTCACCGACCATAACGAGTCTGCCCAGTCCGTCGCCGGCCTTAAGGACGCCACGGTCTTTGGCGTTGTCGATCATCACCGCATCGGCGACTTCGAGACCGCCGGCCCGCTGCACTACATCTGCCTGCCCTGGGGCTCCAGCTGCACCATCGTCACCAAGCTCGCCGGCGTGCTCGGCGTTGAGCTTTCCGACGTCCAGGCCAAGCTGCTGCTCTCGGCCATGATGACCGACACGCTCATGCTCAAGAGCCCCACCACCACCGATGTCGACCGCGCCGTCGCCGCCAAGCTCGGCGAGCAGGTGGGCGTCGACCCGGTCAAGTTTGGCATGGAGGTCTTCCTCACCCGTCCGTCCGGCTCCTTCACCGCAGCCGAGATGGTCGGCAACGACATCAAGATGTTCGAGCCCGCCGGCGAGAAGCTGCTCATCGGCCAGTACGAGACTGTCGACAAGACCCGCGCACTCGGCATGATCGACGAGATTCGCGAGGCCATGCGCGCCTACGCCGCCGAGAAGGGTGCTGACGGCATCGTACTGTGCATCACCGACATCATGGAGGAGGGCTCGCAGGTCCTGCTCGAGGGCGAGACCGAGGCCGCTCAGAAGGGTCTGGGCATTGCCGACGAGCACGACGGCGTCTGGATGCCGGGCGTCCTCTCCCGTAAGAAGCAGGTCGCTGCCCCCATCATGGCCGCCTGCTAGGTTTAGTTGACCAAACGCCACGACCGGATCGCGGACGCCCCGCGCTCCGGTCGTTTTTTGTGCACGGCACCGCGTTGTCTCTTGGACAGGCGTGCCCGTGCCGTTGGGCAAATAATGTTCAACCTGTGGTTCCGCTTTTCGGCCACGCCTGCGTGCTTGTCGTGCAGGGTAGGCTAGATGCAAGCGTAATACGTTAGAGCGCGGCGCCGCCACTTGGGCGGGCCGTGCTTTTTTAAGACGGGAGCTTTCCCGTGAAAGGAGCCGCCCATGGCAGCAACTGAGCAGCTGTTCAACGTTCGTGAGCGCAAGCGCTTTGAACGTCACGATATCTGGGAGCGCATCGCTGAGAACGGCACGATTTCCGCCGCCGTCATGGTCTTCGCCGCCATCGCCGCCGTCATTTGCGCCAATACCGATGCCTACGAGGTCATCCATCACTTTTTGGAGACCCCGCTGTATGTGGGTCTGGGCAACCTTACGGCCGGTCTCACCGTTGAGCTTTTCGTCAACGACTTCCTCATGGCGATTTTCTTTTTGTTGGTGGGCATTGAGCTTAAGTACGAGATGACGGTCGGCGAGCTCAAGAATCCGCGTCAGGCCATGCTTCCCATGCTGGCGGCCGTGGGCGGCGTCGTCGTTCCCGCCTGCATCTACCTGATCTTTAACCATGCTGGCGCCCGCAACGGTTGGGCCATCCCCATGGCAACCGATATTGCCTTTGCGCTGGGCGTGCTGTCGCTTTTGGGCAACCGCGTGCCCAACGGCGTGCGCGTGTTCTTCTCGACGCTCGCCATCGCCGACGACCTCATCTCCATCGCCGCCATCGCCATCTTCTACGGTCAGAGCCCCAATCCGTTTTGGTTGGGCGCTGCCGCGCTTGTGACCTGCGCGCTCGTGTGGCTCAACAAGACGCAGCATTACCGCCTTGCCCCGTATTCGATACTGGGTCTGCTGCTGTGGTTCTGCATGTTTAAGAGCGGCGTGCACGCCACGCTCGCCGGCGTCATCCTGGCCTTTACCATCCCGGCCAAGTGCGGTGTTAAGCTCGACAGCCTTACCGATTGGCTGGGCGAGTGCCTGCCGCTGCTCGATGACCGCTACGACGACGAGGCGCACATCCTGGGCCAACATGACTTTACCGTCTCGACCACCAGGGTCGAGCGCGTCATGCACCGCGTGACCCCGCCGCTCATCCGCATGGAGCGTCTGATCTCCACGCCGGTCAACTTTGTGATTCTACCGATCTTTGCGTTCGTGAACGCACAGGTTCGCCTGGTGGGCGTGGACATGAGCACACTGCTCACCGACCCGGTGACGCTCGGCGTGTACTTTGGCATGCTGCTGGGCAAGCCGATTGGTATCTTTGGCATGACGTTCGCGCTGGTCAAGCTCAAGATTTCCGAGCTTCCGCACAATGTCAATTGGCACATGATTGCCGGTGTGGGCATTCTGGGCGGTATCGGCTTTACCATGTCGATCCTCATCAGCGGCCTTGCCTTCCCGACGGCCCAGTTTGAGGTTCTGGCCGCCAAGGCCGCTATTCTCGCCGGCTCTGTCACCGCGGCCGTACTTGGCATGATCTACATGAGTGTGATCTGCAAGCACCCCGCGCCCAAGGACGCGTAAGAGCGCGAAAACCGGTTCCAGAACCGATTCGGGCGCGTTCAAAATGCGGACTCGGGCGGTGCTTGCCGCCTGCCAGACACGCCAGTGGTCAAAAAACGCCGTTTGTGAGTACTGTCACAAACGGCGTTTCATTTTAGGTATGGAAAATAATGAACAAAGTTATAAGAACTGTACGTTAATGAGTGATCATCGACTTCCAATTTGGCGCTAGCTGACGGTGATTAGGGAGTTTCAAGTCGAGTTTTGCCGATTTCGACCAAGAATCGCTGCTACTAAAAAGGCAACAGTACTCATATTTGCCCTTTTTTGGCCACAAGCCCTAAAACAAGCCTCGCCAGGGTCGGGAAGCGGGCCAAATCGTCGGCCTCGAGGCTTATTCCACCGTTCCGTAGACGGCGCCCCAGCCGTGGGCGGCCAAGGCGGAGTTGAGCTGGTCGCAAAGTGACTGGCGGTCGTAATAGCCGGGCGGTAGCAGGTTGACGATTTCCATGAGATCGGGCGCCAGGTCCAAGATTTCGGCCTGTACGATCAGATCCAGGCGGTCGATGGCATGGCGGTCGTAAAACAGTCCGTCGACCAGGCGCTGCAGGTCGCCGAATTCCTCGGCCTGGAACGATCCGTACTCCATAGTGCCTCCTTGGGCGCTTCACGCCGGCATGCGCGGCGATTCGTAATTCATTGCGATGGACTTAATCTATCACGGCTTCATACCGTTGCGACGGTGGCGGTCTATACTTAGAAGAATTGCAACGTACCGCTTCGTGAAAGGTCGCACCCATGCAGACGATCTACCAGAAGATGGAAACCACCGAACTCGATGCCGCCATCGAGGCGCTCAAGGCCGAGGTCGCCGAGGTCAAGGCCAAGGGCCTGGCGCTCGACATGGCCCGCGGCAAGCCGTCGCCCTCCCAGGTGGACATCTCTCGACCCATGCTCGATATTCTCAATGCCGATGCCGATCTGCACGACGGCAACGTCGACTGCTCCAACTACGGCTGCTTCGAGGGTATTCCTTCGGCACGCAAGTTGGCAGGGGAGTTCCTGGGTTGCCCCGCCGAGCAGACACTCGTGCTGGGCTCGTCGAGCCTGCTGATCGAGCACGACATCGCCGGCATGTTCTGGCGCTGTGGCTCGTGCGGCAGCGAGCCCTGGGAGGCTTACGAGGCCGCGCACGACGGCAAGAAGGTCAAGTTCCTGTGCCCGGTTCCCGGCTACGATCGCCACTTTGGCATTACCGCCGACTTGGGCATCGAGAACGTTCCCGTCGCGATGACCGACAACGGCCCCGACATGGACGAGATCGAGCGCCTCGTTGCCGCCGACGACTCCATCAAGGGCATCTGGTGCGTGCCCAAGTATTCCAACCCCACGGGCATCACCTTTAGCGAGGACACTGTGCGTCGCCTGGTCGAGATGCCCACGGCCGCGCCCGATTTCCGCATCTTCTGGGACAACGCCTACTGCGTACACGACCTGTACGACGAGACCGACGAGCTCGCCAATATCTTCGATCTTGCCCGCGCGGCGGGCACCGAGGACCGCGTGGTGGCCTTTGCCTCGACGTCCAAGATCACCTTCCCGGGCGCCGGTATCGGCTTTATCGGTGCGAGCCCCGCGGTCATCGCCGAGTTCTCCAAGCGCCTGAAGGCCGGCCTCATCAGTGCTGATAAGCTCAACCAACTGCGCCACGTGCGCTTCCTTCCCACCATCGAGGCGGTCAAGGAGCACATGAAAAAGCATGCCGAGTTTTTGCGCCCGCGCTTTGAGGCCGTTGAGCGCAAGCTCACCGAGGGCTTGGGCGATACGGGTTGCGCTACTTGGACGCACCCCCGCGGCGGCTACTTTGTAAGCTTCGATGGTCCCGAGGGCTCTGCCCAGAAGGTCGCCACGCTTTGTGCCGACCTGGGCGTCAAGCTCACGCCGGCTGGTGCCACTTGGCCTTATGGCAAGGACCCGCGCGACACCAACATCCGCATCGCGCCGAGCTATCCCACAGTCGAGGACCTGGAGGCCGCGCTCGATGTGCTGGTGCTGGCCGTTAAGCTTGTCGCTGCCGAGCTTGCGCGTGCCGAGCGCGTCTAACGCGCGGCTTCCCGTACTATCCGCACTTTCGATATGTAAAGGAGCGTATACATGGATTTGGGTATTTCTACCAACCCCACGCCAGAGCTCTACACCATTAAGGTAACCGGCGAGATCGATATCTCTAACGCCGATAGCCTGCGCAATGCCATCAACCTGGCGCTCGAGCAGCCCACCGAGGCCGTTGAGCTCGATTTTGCCCAGGTGAGCTACATCGATTCGACGGGCATTGGCGTGCTCGTGGGCGCCGCGCACCACGCGGTCGACCACGGCAAGCGCTTTAGCTGCACCAATGTGCAGCCCCAGGTGATGCGCGTGGTTCAGCTGTTGGGTGTCGACCAGGAGATTTCGATCACCGCTGCATAATCTTTGTCCCCAAAAGGGCGTGCCGTTTGGCGTATGTTTTTGATGCGCTCGGACGTTTTGGCGTCCGGGCGCTATACTTGACCGAATGAATAGACGAGTTCCGGCCGAATGGCGCGGTGCGGGCTCGACTCACATCGAGCCTTGGAGGTATGTGTGTTTGGTATTGGAGAGGGTGAGCTCGCGATCATCGTGGTCTTCGGCTTTTTGCTGTTTGGCCCGGATAAGCTCCCGCAGATGGGCCGCACGATCGGCCGTGCCATCCGTCAGTTCCGCGAGACGCAGGAAAAGATGACGGCCGTTGTTCAGTCCGAGATCATCGATCCGGTAAGCGAGGCCGCTTCGGCTCCGGTCAAGCCCAAGAAGGCTGCCGTCGATGACGATTCCGATGCGGACGAGGATGCCGTCGAGACAGCCGCGCCCGCAAAGAAGGAGACCTTTGCCGAGCGTCGCGCCCGTCTTGCCGCCGAGAAGGCCGCAAGCGAGGG
>CAJMOM010000055.1:0-9601 GCA_905215005.1 uncultured bacterium
CATGCCCATGCCCATAAAGCCTGCCATCGCGCCGTTGGGGTTGGCGGCTGCCGCGCGCATTGCGTCGCTCTGGGCGCTGGCGATGTTGGCTGCCGCCATGGTGGGATCGCGCATGACCGCGGCTTTCTGCAGGTCCTTGATCATCTGCTCGTCCTCTTGCGAGGCGGCGATGGAGTTGACGCCAAAGCTTACGATCTCGACGCCGCGCAGGTCACGCCAGTCGGCAGAGAGGACCTCGTTGAGCGCGCGGGCGAGCTCGGTGGTGTGGCCGGGGATGGCGCTGTAGCGGATGCCCATCTCTGAGATCTTGGCAAAGGCGGGCTGCAGGGCGGTGAGCAGCTCGGACTTAAGCTGGCTGTCGATCTTGTCGCGCGTGTAGCTATCGGTCACGTTGCCGCATACGTTGGTGTAGAACAGCAGCGGGTTGGTGATGCGGTACGAATACTCGCCGTTGCAGCGCACGGAGATGTCGACGTCCAGACCAATGTTGTTATCGACCACGCGGAAGGGAACGGGCGAGGCGGTGCCGTACTTGTTGCCGATGATCTCCTTGGTGTTGATGAAGTAGACGCGCTGGTCTTTGCCCGCATCGCCGCCAAAGGTAAAGCGGCTGCCGATATTGGCAAAGGTCTCCTTGATGGAGTCGCCCAGGTTGCCGCTAAAGACGCTCGGCTCGCTGCCGGTATCGAAGACGAACTCACCGGGCTCCAGCGCGACTTCGATGATCTTGCCGTTTTGCACCACGAGCATGCCCTGGCCGTCGTTGACGGCGATGACCGAGCCGTTGGAGATGACGTTGTCCTCGCCGCGCGTGTTGGAGCTGCGGCCGCCGGTGCGCTTGCTGCCCTTGCAGGCCAAGACGTCAGCGGGCATCGATTCGCAGTAGATAAATTCCTTCCACTGGTCGGCCATGACGCCGCCGGCAGCTCCCAATCCAGCTTTCAAGAGTCCCATGGTGATCTTCCTTTCTCGTCAGAGGCCGGGTGGTATTGGTTGGATTGCTTAGTCGTCCTTGTCGTCTTTCATGACAACGGTGGTCTCGGTGTGGCTGAAGGTGTCGTGCTTCTCGGTCAGGTCGAGCTCGCCACAATACTCATCGGCACAGGTTGCTTCGTTGGCCGTCTTGAGCTGGCCTACCAGCAGCACGTCTCCGATAATCACGATGATCAGCGGCGCGATGATGTTGATGAGGATGCCCTCGATGTCAAAGGTGAGGTAATCCGGATCGAAGGCGTATTCCCCCATAAAGAGAATCTGGGAGAGGATAAATCCGATCATAAAGAACAGCACCGAGGCGATGGCGAGCTTGGGCTTGGAGCAGGGGAGCTCGCCGACCAAGCGGCCGGTCTGGCCGTTCATGGCAAACAGGTAGCTCTTGCCGTTCCACGAGGTGGAGAGCATCCAGACGGGGAACAGGGCGTAGTCGCTGTCTTCCCAGGTGTAGTCGAGCTGTTTGCTTTCGACCGTGGCATCGTCGTATTCGTCGACGACGGTCTCGCGCAGGGCCGAGATTGTGCTTTCTTCCATGCGGCGCTCGGCGCGCGCCTTGCAAGTCTCGCAGTCCTCGTCGTAACGGTTGGCGATGTAGCCGGGCATATATGCGACCGAGAACGGACGCAGTGCGTCGTAGTCAAACGGCTCGATGGCGTCCATATGGCCGTCGGGCATCTTGGATGATCCGTCGACGGGCACGCGCTTAAACGAGATATTGCCCTTGCGATAGGCATCGTAGTGGTCGGTGGTCGTGACGGTGCGGTCGGATTCCTCGGTCACGGTCTCGTTGGTCGCGTCAAAGTACACTTCGCCGTCAACGCGGGCGCCGTAGAGCCAAAACGGCACGTAGACACCTTGGACCTCGTCGATGTGGTTGCCGGTGACAAAGCTCTTGGGCAGCAAGATCTTGCCCTTGTAGTGCTCCTTGAGTGCGGTCATGACATCGTCGCGTCCGAGTTTAAACGGAATCACCAGGTCGGGCGAGAAGTCGCCAGAGAGCTGGCCGGGCGCCACGGCGGAGTTGCCGCAGTACGGGCAGGTGGTGACGGCGACGGTGCCGTCGGACACGAGTTCGGCGCCGCACGACGAGCAGATGTAGCCGGCGTTTTGGGCGAGCTCCTGCACCGCGTCGTCGGCAGCAGGTTTGGGAGCCGCGGCTACCGCATCGGCTTTGGCATCGGCCTTGTCCTGGCGCTCGCGATAGAGGGCCTCGACTTCTTCGACTTCAAAGCGCGAGTCACAGTAGTCGCAGACGAGCTTTTGCTCGGCGCTGGCAAAATGCAGGGGGCCACCGCAGGCAGGGCACTGATAGTTAACGCTCTCGAAGGCCATGATCGGTCCTTTCCGTGCCGGGTGCTATGCGCCGATGGCGCCGCCGCAGTATTCGCAGCGCCCGCTGGCATCGGGAATGGTGGTGGCTCCGCAGAAGGGGCAGGTCACCGCGGTCTTGGGGGCCTTGGCGGCCAAGACGCTGTCGCGCGTCTCCTGGCGCAGCTGCACCAGCGCATCGCGGACTTCGGTTGCCTGGCGCTTAGCCTCGCGATATTCGATGGAGCCGCGCTGATCGATGGTGGAGTCGTTCACGCGCAGGTTGATCTCGGTAAAGTACGGCGTGTTGACGTGGATGGTCAGATTAAAGTCGTAATCCAGGTCGTAGCGCGGCGGGTTGTAGCTCTCGCGCTCGCCGTCCTTGGTCTCGCGATAAATCTCGGTGCGCTGCTCGTCGATATCCATATCGCAGCCGAGTACCTGCGAGAACTCGATGATGTCGGGATTGGCGTCGCGCCAGCGGCTCTGCGAAGTGATGATCAGCAGTCCCGCGTCCTCATCGAGCATAATATTGGTGCGCCCGGCAGAAAGCGTGCGCGTGGGGTTGAACGAAGACAGGCGCTCGGCGTTGGCCTCGCGGTAGGCGAGTTGCTCACGGATATCGTCCGCGGTGCTGGAGCGATAGCCGTGAAAGTAGGGGGAGAGCTTGCCGGCGCACTCTTTGCACAGGTAGCCTTCATTGATTTTTGTCTTACCTAGAAGTCCCAGCTCGGTACCGCAAATCGCGCACTCTTTCTTCTCGAACATCTTGTCAAAGAAGCCCATGACTGCCTCCCATCAACAGGTAGCGTGTGTCACTTTTGATGATGGGGGAGTGTGCGATCCTTCGCGATACCCAGACGGCTCAAGGAGTCTCCACAACTGGGACACATGGCCCATTTTTGACTAGTCATTGGGGACGTACTTAAACGACTAGTCGCGAGGGCACTCTTCGGCCACCCATTGGGGACGTACTTAAATGAGTGGTAGTTGGAGACACTCCTGGCCGAGCTAGAGGTCGCGCGCGTCCCTTCTGGTCCATGCGGCTCAAAATCGCGGCGTGATGTGGACGGCTGGGGTTGAATTGGCAGCATTTCGAGCCTGGCTTCGATATTGAGACTGGTTCTTTATTAAAATAGATTTCCAGACAATTGAGCGACTGGGGGTTAACCATGAGGGGCATGGGAGACACAGCCACATATTTGCGTCGGGGCATTCGGGAGATTATATGCCTGGCGCTGTTCTTCTTCACGTTTTTGGCGTGCGAGTATCTCTTTGATGTGCGCATAGCCGAGTTCGTGCCATCGAGTGAGGTTGTCATCTACGAGAGCATCGCTGTCGGCGCGAGCGTGATTGGCTTTTTCGTGCGCCCATTTCTGTACTATCGCCTTCCCCAGACGATCGATGCGACGAGCGATATTACAGGCGTGCTGTTGGTATCGGCGTTGCTGCTGATGATTACGGCAGTGCGGTTTGAGGTAGTAATTGCCGGCGGCCTGGTGGCGTGCTGCGCCCTGGGCTATTGCGGATCGACCGCCCATGCCAATCTTGCGCGGCGTTTTGCGCAGACGCCCTGCCTGGCGCGCGCCGCCGCACTTTCCTATGCCATGGGCGTTCTGGTACAGGTGATCAACCACATGGTGATGCCTGTCGGTATTCCTCAGCAGGCTGTTCTGGTCGTCTGTGCGATCGCGCAGGTGGCGTTGCTCCACGGTGCCCGACGCGCCAAGCTGCGCGACGAGTCCGACCCCAACTTTGAACCCAGTGCTGCCGGGCTTTCGGTAGATGCTCTGGAATATGGCGCCAAGTGGCATGACGATCCCGAGGCAAAGGCGGCATTCCGTCGCGCCGTAGTTCGCCTGACCGTGGCGACGGCGTATCTTTCCAGCGTATTCGCCGCTCTCAACGCGGGCTTCACGACCTTGCATGCTGTCGGAGCCGTCGATTTGGGCGATTGGCCGCGCCTGCTGCTTGTCGTGAGCTCGTTGGTCGCTGGCGCACTATTTGACCTGCACGGCCGCTCGTATATGAATATCGGCATGACATGTGCCGCCATACTGTCCACGCTTTCGTTCTTTGTGCTCATCGTCGACGGCAATGGTGGCAACGAGCTCGCTGCCACGATCATTTTTTATCTGGGCTCGGGCTTTTTCGTGGTGTTCTTTACCACAAAATATGCCGCCGTCTCGCTCTATGCGCGCTGGTCATATTTTTGGCCGTGCATGGGTCGCGTCGTCAACAACGTGTGCTCGATGCTCGTGACGGCGCCGGCGGTGGCGATTATCTCGAGTCAAAACGTGCTGGCTGCGGTCGGTGCGGCGCTCGTGATGTTTGTGGGCATTGCGATTACGCTGCTGGGGCAGTTGGGGCAACGAGCCGATGATGCCGTGATGCAGGATGGCCTGCCGCTTGCCACCGACGATCTTGGTGGGGATCTTGCGCCCACATGCTCCGACCCCGAGCCCGTGGAGGCAGCGGAGCTCACGTCCGATGAACGCCTCGATGCTTTCGTCGCCACCTTTGGGCTTACAGAGCGCGAGCGCGATATTCTTGAGGTCTTGGTCGTTTCGGACCAGAGCGTTCAGGACATCGCCACAACGCTCTTCCTTTCGCGCTCCACGCTCTATCGCCACATTTCCTCAATCAACAAGAAGACCGATACCGCCTCGCGTGTGGCCCTTATCAACTTCTTCTGGTCCTGGACGCCCAAGGACTAGCGTATGAGCTGCCGCCCAGCCCCTTACTCTAACGGGGGATGTGGCCTCAAAGCACGCCCACATCGACGCCTCGCCTGCGCTAAACTGAAGAGCACGTACGCGATTACGAGAGGAGCCCGCATGGAGGCTTACAAGCAAGAGTTCATCAAGTTTATGGTTGAGTCCGACGTTCTTAAGTTCGGCAGCTTTACGCTCAAGAGCGGCCGTCAGTCCCCGTTCTTTATGAACGCCGGCGCTTACGTGACGGGCTATCAGCTCAAGAAGCTGGGCGAGTATTACGCCCAAGCCATCCACGATAACTTTGGCGACGACTTTGATGTGCTGTTTGGACCGGCCTACAAGGGTATTCCGCTGGCCGTCGTGACCGCAATTGCCTACCACGAGCTGTACGGCAAGGAGGTCAAGTACTGCTGCGACCGCAAGGAGGCCAAGGACCACGGTGCCGATAAGGGCAACCTGCTGGGTTATGAGCCCAAGGACGGCGACCGCGTGGTCATGGTCGAGGACGTCACCACCAGCGGCAAGTCCATCGACGAGACCTATCCCAAGGTTAAGGCTGCTGCCGATGTCGAGATTAAGGGCCTGATCGTGTCCCTCAACCGCATGGAGGTCGGCAAGGGTGGCGTGACCACCGCGCAGAAGGAGATCGAGGCCAAGTACGGTTTCCCCGTCGCGAGCATCGTTTCCATGGCCGAGGTCGTCGAGACCCTCTACAACCACGAGATCGACGGCAAGGTTGTCATCGATGACGAGCTCAAGACCGCTATCGACGCCTACTACGAGCAGTACGGAGCACGTTAGTTACGCGGGTTTACCAACCCGCGTAACAGCTCGACGCTGCGCGGGCCGCATTTGGACAATCTGACGTTCAACTTCAAGGGCGCGACCAGAAGGTCAGCGCCCTTTCGTTTCACGTCACCTTGTCACAAATGCGACCCGCTCGCTGGCGCTACCAAAACATCGGCGTTGCCGCGCTAGTCACCGGGGACGTTCTTGTTTGACTGGTCGTTTAAGAGCGTCCCCAATGACTACTTAGGAATGAGCGTGGATAATCTCCCGTTTTTGGCCCCCGTGTGGGCTCAAAGTGGGAGATTATCCACGCTCGTTGGATAGGTGTCCGAAAATCAACGCTCATTCGGTTGGCGCAGGGGCAAGCTGTTTTCCGCTGTGGTGCCACATGTGAGTCTGGCCTCCTGTGCCAGATTCTAATAACGAGTTTACGGAGTAAATAGTTATTAGAGCTGAAATGGCCGACCTAATGACGAGAAGTCGTTATTAGGTCGGCCATTAGTCATTGAGGACGTTCTTAAATGACTACTTGAGCCCGGGCAGGCGGGTGTAGGGGAACGAGCGCTCCAGGAATTCGGCGCAGCGGGCGTAGTCTTTGGCGAAGTAGCTGCTGTAGAGCGAATCGAGCACGTATTGCACGGCGATGTGGCTTGCGAACTGCGTGATGCGGTGCGTCATGCTCTCGTGATCGCTCACCGTAAGGTAGGCGGCAAAGCCGGGGTGAATGCGCGCGCAGTAGGGCGTGCCGATGATGATGACCGGGACATGCCGGCTGCTGAGGATCGGCAAGATTTTCTTGAGGTTGGGCGCAAGGCCGCTGTAGGAGATAACGATCGCCGCGCGGTCTGAATCCGAGGTAAGCGCCGTGCGCACCTGTGCCTCGATGTTGCCGTAGCATGTGGCGCTCTTGCCGGCGGAGAGCAAGCGGTCGCGGAACATTCCCGCTGGATAGAGGTTGTGCGAGCCCGTGTAGATGTCGACCTGTCGGGCGTTCGCGATGAGCTTGGCGGCGTGGTCAAGCTGCGTGGGGTCTAGCAGCTCCTGCGTTTCGGCCAGCGTGGTCTGGTAGAGCCCCTCCATGCGCTCCATAACCTGTGCAGGCGTGGAAGTGGCATCGAAGGGAAAGTTGATATCCACGTCGCGCCGGTTTCCCGCCTCGGTTGCTAAGCGAATAAGCTCGACCTTGAGATCTTTGAAGCCCTCGAGGCCGAGCTTTTTGCAAAAACGGTGCATGCTCGCAACAGAAACGTTGGTGCGCGCGGCAAATTCCTTAATAGAAAGCCCGCGGATGTCCTCGCCGATGGCAAGGACCGCAATGCCGAGTTGTTGCTCGGTGGGGGTGAGGCCCTGCGCCTCGGTGATCTTGCGTTTGATATCCATGCGAACTCCCACACTCGCCAAACCTACCAAAAAGGGATGGGTTTATTTTGGCACGTTTCGGTCGGTATCAGGAAGTGCCAGGGACGGGGCGGCGGCAGGACTCGAGAGCGAAAAGAAGTATCGGGTTTGGTGCGCCCGCTTCTGCCCGTTCCGTGCGCAGACGATACTCGGCTTATCGACCCGCGATGCAAAGGAGATGCTCGTCCCACGAGCACTACCGGGAAGGGCTCGCGATTCGAGTCTCCACCTTAGCATTTGAACCATTTGGCACTATAATCACCATAGGCATGCGCAAAACGTTGCGCTTAATCAAGAGGAGAAAACGTATGGGTCTGTTTGACATGTTCAAGAAGAAGGCTGAGCCCGCGGCTGCCGCTGCTCCGGCCTCCATCTCTGCTTCTGCTGGCGCTGACGTGCTGTGCTCGCCCGTCAAGGGCAAGGTCATCAAGATGGCCGACGTGCCCGATCCCGTCTTTGGTGGCGAGGTTCTGGGCAAGGGCTGTGCCGTGTGGCCCGAGGATGATCTGGTCTACGCTCCCTGCGACGGTAAGGTGACCGTCACCATGGGTCACGCCGTGGGTCTGCAGTCCGATAGCGGCATCGAGGTTCTGGTGCACGTTGGCGTCGATACCGTCAACATGAACGGTGACGGCTTCGAGGGCTTCGTCAAGGCCGACGACGTCGTGAAGGCCGGCCAGCCCATCCTCAAGATCGACCGCGCCAAGATCGCCGCTGCCGGTTACAAGGATTGCGTCGTGGTGGCCGTGTCCAACACCGCCGAGTTTGCCGATGTCGAACTCGCCGTCGAGGTCGACTCCGCTGTCGCCGCCGGTGACGCCATCGTTAAGGTCGTCCGCAAGTAAACTGCGGCGTCCAAAGGATGTGCAAGAGTGGTCGGGTTTTCCGGCCACCTTTTTTATTGCACCGCGGGAAAGCGTTTTATTGCGCGTTGGACGGGCTTGCAAACCGTTCGGACGCTAAAACGAACCGACCGCGCCTTCGCGTTGCCGAGGGTGTTCATAAGTGGTAGTATGGGCTTACTTATTACAACGTGCGCCGCGTCCGGGAAGCGCGGTGCCGCTCATTGGGAGGAACAACATGAAAAAGAAGCTGCTGCTTGCGCCCCTCATGGCCGTCTTGGTTGCATGCGTGGTCCTGCTTTCCGGCTGTGGAGGTCCTTCGGTTGAGGAGCTCATCACCGAGGATCTTACGACGCAGTTTGATGAGGTCAAGAACGGTGGCGACGACTTCCTCTCTGGTCTGGAGGAGGCTTCGGGCGACGAGTTCGAGCAGCTGGGTATCGATCCCAAGGAGTATGCCAAGACCTATCTCGAGGGCTTTGACTACAAGATCGGCGACGTGACGGTCGACGAGGACAAGGGCGTCGCGACCGCCGAGGTCTCTATCACCTGCAAGTCCATGAACAAGATCGTCGAGGACTTCTCCACCCAGTATCAGGAGAAGGTCGCCGCGCTTGACACGGTTCCTTCCGATGACGAGCTGTACAAGATGGCCGGTCAGGTTATGGTCGATGTGACCAAGGCCACCGAGCCCAGGAAGACCACGGTTATCTTCAAGTACACCTGCAACGACGACGGTGAGTGGTCTGCCGACGACTCCGTCAACTCCGAGATGATGGATGCAATGCTGAGCTAGTTCGTTGCGGCGTTTTACCAAACGCCGCAACTGCTCGACGCTGCGCGGGCACCAGAGCGACAACTTGTCATTCAAAGAGGACGGCATGACCAGAAGGTCTATGCCGTCCTCTTTTCATGCCAATTTGTTCGCTCTGGTGCCCGCTCGCTGTCAGTCCTCTACCTGCGGTGTTGCCATTGTTGGGGTAGTCGTTGGGGACGTTCTTAAATGACCAGGCGGCAGCTGGGGACGTTCCTTTTAATATGAGCAGGACATTGTCAAGAGGCAAAATCGGGCCTGGCCCCAACGATATGGGGTCAGGCCCTCTCCCTATATCAACCCGTCCGCGGCGACCTCGGCGTGTCTTCCCGACGCTCGTCTTTGCAGTTTAATATCCGCCCGTGGCGCATCTCTGCGCTGGGCAATCCGTTGCTACGGCTGGGGCTGCCTCGGTCGATTCGACAGTCTCGTGTCGCGGGTGGCGCCTGCGGCGCTCGCAAAAAAAGAGACTGGGGTTCGCCCCAACGGCCTCGGATATGGCCGCAGGATGGGATGGATCGCGCTATGTCGGCACGGCCTTCCCGAAGGCTAGCCGTTCTCGACCATGCAGCCCACCGCCCAGCACCAGCACGCGAGCTCGCGAGCGGTGGCGACGTTGGCCTTGTTCTTGTGGACGCCGCGCTCGAGCATCGCGCGCCGCCTCTCGACGAGCCTTCTCACGCCCTTGGCCGCGTGCCTTCTCGCCGCGGGGTCCGGGACCTGCCCCTTGGCAAGGTCCT